>JAWOCH010000113.1:0-5617 GCA_046483865.1 Candidatus Brocadiia bacterium
CTTCCGCCGCCGAAATCCGCCTCCACGCGCTTATGATTCACCTTTGCGAAGATGCCTTTGGCTCGTGTACAGTGTGTCATGGTGCGAGGGCCGCTCTTTGTAGAGAGTTAGTTCTGTAACTCCCTATTATACAAAGAGATGCGCCCTCGTACCACTATATCCCGCCTGGACGTGATGAAATATCCGGGCTAGGCCAGGGCAGCGGCGTCACGGTGGACCAGTGCGTGCAGTGTTCTGGTCTGTTCCTGGATCACGGGGAGTTCACGCGGCTGCGGCGGCACTTCGGCGGCGCCGGCGGACAGTTGGAGGGCAGACCCGTCCCGGCCGGGCCGAGCCCGAAGGTGATGGACGGGGACTCTCTGGGCATTGTGATACTCCAGTACGTGACGGGAGTTCCCCTGGAGGTGGATACGCCCCAGGTCGTTTTCCCACCGGCCGTCCTGTTCATCGTCGTGGTGAACGCCGTCGTGCTGACGATTGCCCTGCTGCAGGGGCTGCGGGAGTGGGTGTTCCTGCTCGGCATGGTGCCGGCGGACATCCGCCGAGGCTGGCGTCTTTGGACGCTGTTGACCTCCATGTTCATGCACGGCGGCCCCTTCCACCTGCTGGGCAACATGTTGTTCCTCTACATCCTGGGTGATAACCTGGAGTCGCGCTTCGGCTGGTGGCGGTTCCTCCTGTTCTACGTTGTGTGCGGCCTGGTGGCGAATCTGGTCTACGTGTTCTCAGCGACTCAGCCACACCTGCCGTCGGTGGGCGCCAGCGGCGCGGTTTCGGGCGTGCTGGGGGCCTACCTTGTGCTGTGGCCCGGGCGCCGACTGCTGATCCGCATCTTCTACTTCCTGTGGGTCCACAGCCGCATAGAGGTGCCCGTGTGGGTGTATCTGGGCTTCTGGATCCTGATGCAGTTGGCGCTGGCGCAGTTGGACGTGCCGGGAGTGGCCTGGATGGCGCACGTGGGCGGTTTCGCCTGTGGCGTGGTGATTGGCCTCTCGGCCCGGTGGCTGGCCCATTGGTCGGGGACGGCCCCCGGCGGCTCGGCGGTCGGACGGTGATGACAGGTCTTGACAAGACGGGTGCCAGGGCCTATATTCCACGGCGGCAATGAGGACGCGTCGGGGCAGGCGTGCAGATCGGCGCGTGGCGCCGGACTGCCCGTCATCTACACGGGATGGGAGGAAGGCGATGCGCAGAGCCACAATCAAGTGCCGTGACTGCGGCGCCAGTTTGAGCGTATATGACCACCAGGTGGGCCGGCTGGGCGAGTGCCCTCGCTGCGGCGCGACGATGCGTATAGCCGCCGCGATGTTCGGGGACATCGAGGAAGGCGGAGGCTGGGCGGAGGCCGGCCCGGTGGCCACGCCGCTGATCGCACCGATGGACTGGTTGGTGGGGCGGCTGCGGTTCCTGCGCCGATTCCCCGGGCGGTTTGACGCTTACATGAACGTCCTGGGCCGGCTGGGCCTGCTGGGCACGCTGCTGGCCGGGGCGGTCATGTTCCTGCACCTGACGGTGCGCGCCATCCGCGTGGACAGCATGTTCGCGTTCCTGACCGGGCTCGGCGGGGCGCTCACCGCCGTGGTTCTGCACTACGTGGCCGCCCGGTTCCTGAACGCCGGGCGCGACCTGCTGCACAACAACCCCCAGATGATCATGCCGGATGCTCTGCTGGACTCCCTGGGCCTGCTTGGCGTGCTGGCAACGCTCACGCTGCTGGTGCTGACTTTCACCGCAGGCGTGCAGGCCGCTCAACAGGACTACGTCTTGGAGCTGATGCTGCGCTTCATGTGGTTGCTGGGCGCCACTGTTCTGGCATTCCATCTCACCTTGTGCTTCCTGAATCCCACGGAGACGATGAACGTCCACGCGGAGGTGGCCGACGCCACCGGAGGAGAGATGGCCCTGGGGATCCTGCGGGTCATCGGACGTTGCGTGCTGGCGCTGGTGCCCCTGGTGCTGGCGGTGGGCGTGCTGGGTGCGGCCTCGGCCATGGTGTTGATGATGATCATGGCCTGGGCGGGCGAGCCGCTGGGTGAACTGATGTTCGGACCGGCCGCGCTTGTGGCCTCCGGGTCTTCCGCCTCGCCGATCGCCATCTACCTGGCCTTCGTGGTCTATGTGCTGATCCTGGATCTCTACCAGGCGATACTGCAGATCGCGCGGAACACGCAGCCGGCCGAGTAGACCACCCGACCCTCAGGCGAATTGCGGCACGTGACGTGCCCGCAACCTGTGCCTCGCGTGAGTGGCTCGCATACCAACGCCAACCCCCGCCGGGGTCATTCAAAAGTCGGAGCTGATGGCTTGTAGGCGGCCATTGCCGGCCAGGGGCGCCAGCTCTGGAGGGACGCGCACGCCACAAGGACGGCGCGCAAGCTTTGTCGCGTCCGCGCTCGCTCCTACCCCAATCCGGGTAGGCGCGGCGTCTTCGGGCGCCGTACGGCGACCCAGGTCCGGCGGGGACGCCGGACCTACCCATTAGTGTGTGGCGTGCCGCCGGCCGTCACTGGGAAGCTGGAGACGGCGCATCTTCCGAGAAGCTGTTCCGACCGACAACCGGCGGCCCAGCTCGTTTCAGCGGAGAGCTAAATGACCCTGAACCCCCGCCTGGAATCTTTGCCGCGGCCGTCAACTCGCCTATAATGGACCGAGTCAGTACACGCCTGGCACGGGAGGGCAGAAGATGGCGCGTTTGATTTCACTGACGGCTCTCATCGCGGGGACTGCTCTGGTGCTGTGCGGCCCGCTGCAGGCGGCGCAACGCACGTTCGAGGGATTCCCGTTCACAATCCCCTACGACGGCCTGGCCGAGGGCACGGCGCCGGCCGAACTGGCAGCCCTGGATGCGCCGGCGGGGGAGGGCGGCTTCATCCAGGTGCAGGGCGATCGCTTCGTGCGCGCCGACACGGGGGAACCGATCCGCTTCTGGGCCACCAACCTGTGTTTCGCTGGTTGCTTCCCCCCTCACGAAGTCGCCCGGCGCATGGCACGGCGGCTGGGGACGTTGGGGATCAACTGCGTGCGCTTCCACCACATGGACGCCGCCGGCTATCCGAACGGCATCTGGCGCAACCAGGGCTGGGGCGACTTCCACCACACCGATCTGCATCCCGAAGCGCTTGACCGGCTGGATTTTCTGGTCGCCGAGCTGAAGCGCAACGGCGTCTACGCCGACCTGAACCTGCACGTCTCACGTCGCTACAGCCCGGCAGATGGATTCCCCGAGCCGGCAGAGGGCGAGAGCGTGCCCGGCTACGGCAAGGGCATGGACCACTTCTACCCCCGCGCGGTCGAGGAGCAGAAGCGCTATGCCGGGATGCTCCTGCGCCACGAGAACGCCTACACGGGCAACCCGTACGCCGAGGAGCCGGCCGTCGCCATCGTCGAGGTCAACAACGAAAACGGCCTGCTGCAGCAGTGGGCCGGCGGCGGGCTGGACGCCCTGCCGGAGGAATACCGGGCCGAACTGGAGGAGCAGTGGAACGAGTGGCTGCGCAGCCGTTACGGTTCCACGCCGCGGCTTGCCGACGCATGGAGCGGCGGCGCCCATCCAGGCGGGGGGCCGGACCTGCTGGCCGGCGCGGCTGTGGAACCCCGCCTCGAGGTCCACGAGGAGTCAGCGGCCACCGTGCAGGAGACGACCGACTCGGAGAGCGACCCGGTCCGCGTGGTCAATGTCCAGGAAGGCAGCTCCGTCGGCTGGCACGTGCAGCATCACTGGGCGCCCCTGACCGTCAAGAAGGGCACCGCCTACGAGCTGCGCATCAGGATGCGCGCCAACCGCAGGAAGTCAGTGAGTCTGGGGCTGAAGATGGACCACGAGCCGTGGCGGGACCTGGCCCCCACGCAAAGCGTGACGGTAGGCCCGCAGTGGCGGCAGTACAGCGTTATCTTCCAGGCCAATGCGGACGAAGCACCGGACGCCGCCGGCCGGGGAGGGGCACGCGTGTCATTGAGCAATCTGGCGGAGACGGACCTGGAAGTCGCCTTCACAGAGCCCACGCTTCGCCGGGCCGCCGTCACGGGGCTGCCCACCGGACAGAACCTGGAGGAGGGCACCGTGGCCTGGCCGGAACGTGGCGAGGCCGGCGGGCGCACCCAGGCCGTCTGGATGGATATGGTCCGGTTTCTGCGTCAGACCGAAGTGGGCTACTGGTCGGAGATGCGCCGCTACCTGAAGGAGGACCTGGGCGTGCGCATGGCAGTGACCGGCACCGCCACGGGCTTCACCACGCCCTACATCGCCGCCGAGACTGGCGACTTCGTGGACGCGCACGCCTACTGGCAGCATCCGCACTTCCCGGGCCGTTCCTGGGACATGAGTAACTGGCGCGTGGGCAACGTGCCCATGGTCAGCCGGCCGGAGGACGCCACGCTGGGCAGCCTGGCCGGACGGCGCATCTTCGGGCTGCCCTTCACCGTGACCGAGTACAACCACAGCGCGCCCAACGAGTACGCCGCCGAGGGATTCCCGCTCATCGCGGTCTACGGCTCCCGGCAGAGATGGGACGGCGTCTTTCAGTTCGCCTACAGCCACAATGACCGGTTCGAGACCGACCACTTCAGCAGCTTCTTCGACATGAAGGGCGATCCGGCGAAGCTGGCGGTGATGCCGGCGTGCTCGGTTTTGTTCAGAGGCGGCCTGGTGCCCGCGTCGGCCGCTGCAGCCGAAGGATGGCTGAGCATAGCTGAGCGGCTGGATCTCCTGCTCGGCGGAGGGCCGTGGCGCGTGACGGCCTACAGCGGGGATGTTCCCGGGGATGCCTGGCGCCGCGCGCTGGTGGGTCTGCTGCGGCGTCGGGACCAGAGCGTGACGCCCGGTCCGGGCGGAGGCAAGGTCACCTGGCACGCGGACGGCGGCGTGCGGGGCGTTGTCCACTACGTCGGCGACGGCGTCGCCGGGCTGATCGGCTTTGCGTCCGGACAGAGCCTTCGCGTGCCCGGTTTCTACATCCTGACCGGCGACACGTCACTGGACGGTTTCGCCGTCGTCATGCTCAACGCCGTGGACGGGCAGGCCCTCGGCGAGCCGGGACGCTATTTGCTGAGCGCTGTCTCGCGCTACGCCAACCCCGGAATGCAGTGGAACGACCAGCGCAACTCCGTCGGTACGCAATGGGGCCGCGGGCCCACCCGATGCGAAGGCGTGCCGATGCGGTTTGGCGTGCGCACGGGGAGGCAGGTCACCGTCTATCCTTTGAACCCCGACGGCACCCGGCGACAACCGCTGGAGGTCGGCCGCGGCGAAGCGGGCGTCGCCTTCGTGGACCTCGGGCCCGAGCAGCGCACGCTGTGGTATGAAGTGGTCGTGGCCGAGTGAATCCCGGTGCCGGCCGTTGCTGATCCAGACAATCTGCCTGAGGAGGGCTTACAGTGCGCTACGCGGTTCTCGGCGGCACCAACATCGAGGTCTCGGTCATCTGCTGCGGCACGATGGCGATGGCTCCCAACCCCACCTACCGCGACGAGCCGGACGATGAGCAGTCCATCGCGGCGGTCGAGGCGGCGCTCGACGCGGGGGTGACGTTCTTCGACACCGCCGAGGCATACGGGGACGGCTACGCGGAGCAGGTGCTCGGGCGGGCGCTGGAAGGCCGCCGCGAGGGGGGCGTCATCG
>JAWOCH010000352.1:0-12591 GCA_046483865.1 Candidatus Brocadiia bacterium
GCCGGCGTGCTGGGGGCATATGCCGTCTGCTGGCCCCGGGCGCGCGTGCTGACCCTGGTGCCCATCTTCTACCTGATCCACTTCGTTGAGCTGCCTGCGCTGGTAGTTCTGGGCATGTGGTTCCTGGTGCAGTTCTTGCAGGGGGCGGCAAGCCTGGGGGTGCAGTTCGCACACGGCGGCGTGGCCTACTGGGCGCACATTGGCGGGTTCGTCGCCGGTGTTGCCCTGGTCAAGGTGTGGCCTGCGCGGCGGGGGCCGAGAGAGTGAGCGCCCGGCGCGAAGTGGAAACCGGCGACGCCCGTTCGCAACAGATGGACAGCCACACCGACGGCACAGTGCGGAGCGCCGGACTCATTGCCGCCCTCACCTTCCTGAGTCGCCTGCTCGGGGTGGCAAGGGACGTGGCATGTGCCGCCCTGTTCGGGGCGGGCTTCGTCTGGGACGCCTTCAGCTTCGCCTTCCGCATTCCCAACTTGTTCCGCCGCCTGTTCGGCGAGGGCGCCCTGAGCGCCGCTTTCGTGCCCGCGGTAAGCGAGTGCCTGGAGAATGAGGGAGACACGGAGGCAAGGCAGATGGCCGGCCTGGTGGGTGGTGCGCTCATCGTCGTCCTGAGCGCGCTGGTGGTGCTCGGCGAGCTGGTCATCGCAGGCATCGCGCTGGGCGTCGAGCCGGGGCCCCGATGGGGCCTGGCCCTGCTTCTGGCGGCGGTGCTCCTGCCCTACGCCGTGTTGATCTGCCTGACGGCGTTTCTCGGGGCTATGCTGCACGCGCTCAGGCGTTTTGCCGCTCCTGCACTTGCTCCCGTAGTGCTCAACCTGTGCTGGCTGGCCGCTGTGGTTCTGGTTGCGCCGGCGGTTGCTGATGCGCAACGCGTGCGCATAATCGTCGTGGCCGTAGCCATAGTGCTCGCCGGTGTGCTGCAGGTTCTCCTGCAACTGGCTGCTCTGCACCGGGCGGGCTTCCGCTGGCGGCCCCTGTTCCAGCTTCTGCATCCCCACGTCCGCCGGGTCGCCGTATCTATGGCGCCTGTGGCGCTCGGGTTGGCGGCGTTCCAGCTCAACGTGCTGCTGGACGGTGTAATCGCCATCTCACTGGCCGGCCCGGCGGGCGGAGACGGCCTGCAGGTTGCCGGCCTGTCACTGCCCTACCCCATGCGCGTGGGCGCGAACAGCGTCCTCTACTACGCGAACCGGCTGATGCAGATGCCGCTCGGAGTGTTCGGTATTGCCCTGGCAACGGCCGTGTTCCCCGTGCTTAGCCGCCGGGCCGCAAGGGAGGACTGGAGTGGCTTCTCCGCCTCGATCATGCGGGGGCTGCGCCTGGTCGTGTTCATCGGCATACCGGCCGGGGTGGGGCTGATGCTGCTTCGACGGCCGGCCGTCTGCCTTCTTTTCGAGCGGGGCGCGTTCACCGCCGCGATGACGTCCCGGGCCGCGTTTGTGCTGGTCTTCTACTCCGCCGGATTGTGGGCTTACTGCGCACTGCACCTGCTGGTGCGGGCTTTCTACGGGTTGCAGCGGCCCGGCGTGCCAGCGCGGCTCGCGGGCGCCATGGTGGGCCTGAACCTGGGGCTGAACCTGGCGCTGGTCTGGCCGCTGGCGGAGGCGGGCCTGGCCCTGGCTACGGCCATCTGCGCCACGCTACAGGTGCTCATTCTACTGGCCAAACTCCGCCGGACCGTTCCGCTGGAAGGACTGCCACGGCTGGGCGCGACGCTGGCGAAGACCTGTTGTGCCACGGTCGTGATGGCGGCTGCTACGTGGGGGACGCTGCGGCTTCTGCCCGGCGCTCCGGCTTCCCTGGCCGGTCGGCTCGTGCGCGTTGCGGTGCCGCTTGCGTCGGGGCTGATCACCTATGTGCTTGCCGCAGCAGCCCTTCGCGCCGAGGAACTGCACATGGTAGCCCGCGCGATGGTCCGGGGAGGGAGGCAATAAGACGTCGCGTGTCGGGCCTCAGCCCTGTTCCTGGCCGACGCCTTCGGGAGCGAGCCGCACGGCAATGATCGCGGGACACATCACCTGGATCTCGCTGTCCCCTTGGGTGAGAACGACGTAGTTCTCCGTCACTTCGCTCAGCACACCCGAGACGGACTTGTCGTTAGCCATCAGGACCCGGATGCGCTTGCCGAACCAGCCGCTCTTGATCATGTCTGCCATGATGGCCCCAGGCCGGTTGAAGCGCGCCGTCGGCAGTTCGGGCGTCCTACTGCTCGAACTTCTCCAGTATCTCCCCGATGCTTCGCCCGCCCTCCGGGACGACGAGGATCTCAACCCGCCGGTTCTCGGCCACCGGTTGTGTGGGCTCTGCGGGCTCCACCAGGGGCGTGTTCGGCCCGAACCCGGCGATGTGCATGCGTCGGGGGTCAACGCCCTTGTCAACGAGATACCCCATGACTGCGTGCGCGCGCATGGCCGACAGGTGGTAGTTGTCCTCCCAGGCGGAGTGGGTGATCGGCACCCCGTCGGTGTGGCCGTCAACGCGGATGCGCAGCTCCGGCTTCTGAGCAAGATACTCCGCGACATCATCCAGCGCTGACATCGCCGCTTCGGTAAGGTGGGCCTTGCCCAGTTCGAACAGTATCTCGTTCTCGACGATGATGAAGTTACCCTCTCGCCGGGTTTCTACACTGATGCCGCTGAGCCCCTGCACCAGCTTCTGCAGTTCGGCCCGCTGACGCTGGAGCTGGCTCTGCTCCTGGCGCAGTTCGGCGACGACGTCGGCCATCCTCTCAGCTTCCCGCTGGGTGTCTGCCAGACGGCCCTGCAGGCTTTCCCTCTGGGCCTCAAGCGCCTCGATGTTGTCCAGCAGCGTCGCGCGCTCATCCTTGTAGCGGTTCACCTGGTCGGTGAGGGCCTCATTCTGCCTGCGGAGCTGCCTCATTTCCGCGCAGCCGGTCAGACTCACCGCGACGACCGCCAAGAGCAGGACACAAACACGTTTCAGCATGGGATTCGGCTCCTTCAGGCAACAGGTCACGCGTGACAACTCTGCCCGCACCGCCCGGGCAGGGAGAGCAAACTCGATCGGCCGCTTCAGAACTGCGCCCAGCTCGTCAGGGGCGTGCTGAACGTCGGCAAGAAGGCATTCTCCACGACGAACAGGCCGGCAACGGCCAGCACCACCAGGGCAGCGACAAGCACCACCACAGGCAGGACTCCGTATTCCACCTCAGCAGCCGGCACGGCAGCCGCGTAGGGCACCTCGAATTCTTCGCCGAACTCGCCCTCCTCGGCGGCCTCGGGGTACTCCTCGACCTCCGGCTCCCCCTCCAGGGCCTCCGTCAGCTCTTCGCCCTCGAAGGTGGGCTCCTCGATGGCCGTGATGTCCGCCGTGATCTCCTCCTCCCCGAGGGCCACCTCCTCCTCGGCTTCCTCCTCGATGTCCATTATCTCGCTGAGGAGGTCTTCCTCTGCGATCTCTTCCTCCGGAGCCTCGATGATGTCGGTGATGACTTCCTCTCCCTCGGCTTCCTCCTCGGCCGCCTCTCCGAACTCACCGGTCTCCAGCTCGAACTCCTCGTCCATCGCCTCGGAGAAGTCAAAGAACTCCTCTTCCTCCTCCAGTTCGCCGGCCTCGGCACGGACGGCTTCCAGGTCCAGTTCGGTCTCCAGGGTCGTCTCACCGGCTGCGGACTCCTCGGCCAGGGGACGCTCCAGCTCCTCCTCGCCGACCTCGACGCCCTCCAACTCGAACTCCTCCTCCTCGGGCAGCACTTCCGTCTCGCGCACGGAGGCTGCCGCCGGGCCTTCCTCGCCGAGCACTTCGGTCTCACGGTCGCTGACTTCCCCGGCTTCCTCCAGTATCTCGGTGGGCGGTTCGGCCGCTTCCACGGCCTCGGCCTCTTCCAGGATGTCCGTCGTGCGCTCCTCCTCCTCTTCTTCCCCGGACACCATGGTGGGTCGCTTGGCCAGGGACTGCTTCAGGTCCATGACCTCCGACTGCCGGAACTTCGTCTCGCCGGAGATGACATGCTCCCGCAGACGGCCCTCGCGGATGAACCGGTTCAACTGACTGCGGTTGATCTGCAGCTCCTGCAGCGCCTGCTCGTAGCTCAGATATCTGTCCCGTTTGGCCATCGTCTCTCTCCGTCAAGGCATTCGGTTCAGTTGCTGTCTTCCCAACATTCGGCTCTGGAAGATATTATACTAACCGCCCTGCCCTTTTCAAACCTTCCGTCCGTGTTCACTGCCCGTAAACCGCCGCAGGGTCGAACACCCTCTCCTCGGCCACTTCCAGGACGTTCTGTTCGGCGTCGTAGCGCCGATAGTAGCACGAATAATACCCCGCGTGACATGCCGCCACCTTCTGCTGCACCACGAACAGCAGGCTATTGCCCTCGCAGTCCACCCGCACCTCCTTCACATGCTGCGTATGGCCGCTGGTCTCTCCCTTCAGCATGACCCGGCCCCGCGACCGGCGGAACACGTGGATGCGGCCGGTTTCCAGCGTCTTGCGCAGGGCTTCCCGATCCATGTAGCACAGCACCAGCACCGTGCCGTGCTCGTCGGTGATCACAGCCGGCACCAGTCCGTCCTGGAACGTCAACGCCTCGAGCAGTTCGTCCATGCTCAGTCTCCCTGAGTGCGGGGCGAGAGCCGTGTAATCCTACGGGTGCCGCCGTCGGGTGTCAAAAGCCCACGCCGCTCTCAGAGGCGACTTGTCAAAGCCTCCCCGTTCGCCTATATTCTCAGAAGGCGGGCCAAGTGTCCCGCGCGTACAGGCAAAGGGGAGTTCCGATGTCGCGCACCGCCCTGGAGGCCAGCGTCCTGGTGCTGAACCGCTCGTTCGTGCCCGTCAACGTGGTGACCGTGCGGCGGGCGTTCGGCATGTTGTTCAAGGCGGTGGCCGAGGTCGTGTTGATGGAGGACGGCAAACTCGGCCTCTACAGCTTCGAGAGCTGGCAGGAGATCAGCGATTTCCGGCGGCGTAACGGGTTGACGGATGAGGAGGCGGAGTGGGTCTCGACGGTCAGTTTCGAGATCCAGGTGCCGCGCATCATCCGGCTTCTGTTCTACAACCGTTTCCCGCGCAGGACGGTCAGCCTGAACCGGCGCAACCTGTTTGCCAGGGACGAAAACCGCTGCCAGTACTGCGGGGCGAAGTTTCCGTCCCCTGAGCTGAGCATAGACCACATCGTTCCCATGTCGCGCGGAGGCGGGACGGACTGGACCAACGTGGTGTGCGCCTGCACCGAATGCAACAAGCAGAAAGGGGGCCGCACGCCGCAGGAAGCGGGCATGCACCTGATCCGGCAGCCGTTCAGGCCAAAGGTCAACCCGATGATACGGCTGAAGCTCCGGCGCAGGAAATACTACTCGTGGAGACAGTTCCTGGACGAAGCCTACTGGTCGGTCACTCTTCGGTGAATCCACTTTCCGGCCCGGCTCCGGCATATCCCTCCGGCGCAGCCGCTGGTCGCCCGCTGCGGCGTCTCTTGCTGCTCGGTGTGCTTGTCCTGTCCCTCGGGGGCTGTGCTGCCGGACGGGTGAACCTGTGGCCGGTTTACTTCCACGAAGCGCGCCGCGTCGGCTCGGGAGATCAGGCGCACGTCGAACGCACCATGGAGTTTCTGTACCCGATCTTCGAACGTCACGACGACGGGGAGACGGCCTGGCACGTCGTGCGCCCGTTCTACAACGCCCAAAGCGGACCGGGGGACCGTTACCAGGTCCAGTTTCTGTGGCCGCTGGGGCTGTACTTCCGCCGGGCGGACCAGGAGACGCGCTTCCGTCTGTTCCCCTTCTGGCACTATCAGAGGACGTGGTCGGATCGCGCCGGGGGCTACTCAACACACGCCCACCTGCTGCAGTTGCTGCGCTGGGGCAACACTGCGGAGCACGGCCCCTACCTGGCTCTGTTCCCGCTGGGGGGCGTGACCCATAACGTCCTCGGGCCAACATGGAGTTTTGCGCTCTTTCCGCTCTACAGCTACTTCCGACGGGATGACTACGTGAGGCACGATGTGCTGTGGCCCGTCTTCACCTACGGGCGGGCGCCGCAGGACAGGGTGGTCAGGTACCGGTTCTGGCCATTCTACGTGTATCAGCGCAAGTCCAGCGGCGAGGCGCTCTACGTGCGCCGGGACGTGCTGTGGCCGCTGGCCCGGTGGGGCCGGCTGGACATGGGGGGCGACTATCACCACACCGTCAAGGTGCTCGTGCCGTTCTACGCAAGCATCCGCACCTACGACAGGGACGACAACCTGGTGGCCCACCGCTTCGCCGTGCTGGGCATGCGCCGTGCATGGGACTCCCGCGAGACGAAGGAGACGGTCGGATGGGGCGCCCTGTGGAACATCGTCAACGTCGCCCACGAGACGCTCTCGGACACTTTCCGGATCTTTCCCTTCTATTGGCGCACGGTTCACTACCGGACACCGGAGAAGGAACCGGACCGGAGCTGGGTGCGGCACCGGATCCTGTGGCCCATCATATGGGTGGACCATGACCGCCTCGAGCCCGGTGTGCGCAAGCGCGGCCTGGTGGTGGCTCCGTTCTACTGGGACTACTCCGAGCGCTACCCAAGCGAAGACGGACCCACCAGGACCGGCCGCCGGATCACGCTGTGGCCCCTGGCCACGTGGGAGTCCGAATCGGACGGCGCGAAGCACTTCTGGATTGGCAGCCGCGGCTGGCGCGACCCCACCGGGGGCTACAAGCGTAACTACCGCGCCTTTCTGGACTTCGTGCAGCACCATCGCACTGCCGACGGCACCCGGGAGACGCGCGTTCTGTCCCGACTCTATCATCACCGGCGCGGCCCGTCAGGCCGTTACCTGAGTCTGGCAAGCCTGTTCACGTATGATAGTATGGACGACGTGGTCGGACAGGACGGCAGTTACGTCTCCGTGCTGTTCGGACTGCTGAAGTGCTCGTGGACCGACACGCGGCGGCGGTGGCGCGTGCTCTACATTCCATTCGGCGACAGGTTGACGGAGCCGCAGCATGGATAGCCCGCTGCTCCAATACGGCCGGCGCGTCTGCACATCGGCCTATGACGTGGGCGAGCTGACGTGGAACAGCGTGCGCCACGTGGGGGAGGCGGTCCGCCGACACAAGCTGCTGGCCAAGCAGTGCTATGAGGTGGGCAACCGGAGCCTGGTCATCGTCTCCGTCTTTGGCGTCTTCGTCGGCTTGATCCTCGTGCTCTACGCCGGTGACCAGCTCAGCAGATTCGGCCAGGAGAAGTTCGTCGGCCTGACGGGCCTGGCCATTGTCTGGGAGTTCGGTCCGGTGTTCACCGCCTTCATCCTGGCCGGCCGGATCGGCAGCGCCTACGCGGCGGAGATAGGCACCATGAAGGTCTCGGAGGAGATAGACGCCCTCCGCTCGATGGGCGTGAACCCGGTGGCCTATCTGGCCTCGCCCCGGCTGCTGGCCTGCTCTGTGCTCACGCCGTTCCTGGTGGCCTATGCGGACCTTTTCGCCCTGCTGGGCGGCGCATTCATGGCGTGGGCCTACGTGCGGGTGGCGCCCAACCAGTTCTTCCAGTTGTTCTTTCAGTACCTGACGGTCAAGGAGATGACCCGCTCGCTCGTGAAGGCTTTCGTCTTCGGCGGCATCATCGCAATGACCGGCTGCTACCACGGCTTCACAACAACCGGTGGCGCCGAAGGCGTCGGACGCAGCACGACCCGCAGCGTCGTGCACAGCCTGCTGGCGATCATCGTCGCCGACTACTTCATCAGCAAGATACTCCTGACGTTCTGAGCCCCGGGGCCGATCCGCTCCGAGGGCGGAGACATCGAGGAGGGTAACGACATGGGCCGTAAAGTGCTGATCGGAATGCTGCTTCTGGGGGGGCTGATCGTCTTCGCCCTGGCGACGTTCTACGTGGAGAACTGGCAGTTCTACCTCGGCGAGGGCTACCGGCTCACGGCACGCTTCCCCGTCGCCCAGACCCTGGACGAGGGGGACATGGTGCGCCTGGCCGGCGTGCCCGTGGGCACTGTGCGCGACCTGAGCATAGACACCCGCGCTGACACCGAGAGCCCCGTCAAGGCCACGCTTTGGATCCGCAGCGGGGTTCGCGTCCGGGCGGAGGACACCGCCTACATCAAGATGAGCACGCTGTTCGGAGGCAACTACATCTCTATTGAGCGCGGCGATCCCCGCGCGCGCGCACTTGCCGACGGCGAATCCATTCCCAAGACCGGGGTCACGCCCAGCATCACCCAGGTCATCGAGAAATCCACCGAGACGCTGACAACGGTCTCCGACTCCTTCCAGGGTATCTCGGAGATGGTCGAGCAGATCCGCGAGGGCAAGGGGGCCCTGGCCCGGTTGATTCAGGACGAGGAGTTCTTCAACCAGCTCCAGGGCACCGTCACCGAGGCTGAAGGCGCGGTGGCCGGCCTCAAGAAGGCATCCGAACGGCTGGAGAAGGGCGAAGGCGTCCTGGGCAAGCTGCTCATGGACGACCAGCTTGCGTCCGATTTGGAGACCATAACCGCCGATGTCAAGGAATTGTCGGCGGATCTGAGGGCAATCTCCGCCGACCTGCAGGACGGGCAGGGAACGGCCGGCCGGCTGCTGAAGGACGAGGAGCTGTACGTGAGGCTGCGCGACGCGGTGGACGCTCTGGCCGGCGTGGCCACGGGATTCCAGGAGGGCGAAGGGATCCTGCCCCAACTGCTCCAGGACGAGGAACTGGCCACCGAGCTGCGCGAGACGGCCGCGAACCTGCGCGATGCCTCCGAGCGCCTTGCCACCTCTGAGGGCACCCTGGGACGCCTGCTTAGCAGCGACGAAACCTACCAGAAGCTCAACAAGTCCATGGATGACCTCAACCAGGTCACCGCTGCCCTCGCCGAGGGGGAAGGCACCCTGGGGAAGATCATGATGGATGATCGGCTCTACAACCGCATCACCACCATCGCAGACGACCTGCAGGCCATGCTGGACACCTACCGCGAGCAGTCGCCGGTCATCTCGCTTGCGGGCGCTGTCTTCGGCGCATTCTGACGGGGGCGGGCAATGATAAAGGTCCGGGACCTGGCGGCTTCCTACGGCGACAACGTCGTGCTGGAGGGTATCTCCCTCGACGTTGAGCCGGAGGAGATACTGGTCATCATGGGCCAGAGCGGCTGCGGCAAGTCAACCTTCCTGCGCCATCTCATCGGGCTTCAGAAACCGCTCAGCGGGTCGGTGGAGGTTGACGGGCGCGACGTCACGAAGATGAGCGAAGCCGATTACCGATCCTACTGTCGCTCGGTCGGCGTCCTGTTCCAGAGCGGCGGCCTGTTCAACAGCATGACCATCGGGGAGAACGTCGCGTTCCCGCTGCGGGAGCACACCCGGCTGGCGGACCCGGTCATTGACATCGTTGTCAAGCTCAAGCTGGCTCAGGTTGGCCTCAGAGGCGTGGAGGGCCTGATGCCCTCCGAGCTGAGCGGAGGCATGAAGAAACGTGCGGGCCTGGCCCGCGCCCTCGCCCTGGACCCCACCATCCTGTTCCTGGACGAACCCACCACCGGGCTGGATCCCATCATCGCGGCGGGCATTGACGAGAGCATCCTCCACCTGCGGGAGATGTATCGGGCGACCATGGTCGTGGTCGCCCACGACATCGCCAGCAGCATGAGGATAGCCGACCGCATAGCGATCTTCCGGGAGAACGCGCTGACGGGCCTTGGAACGCCGGAGGAGATACAGAACAGCGACGATCCCTACGTGCAGCAGTTCCTCGAGCGCCAGCCGCCGGAGGAAGAAGCCGAAGGCGAACTGGCTGCGTACTTGCTCTGAGCTTGCCAGCCTGTTGGGGGGCAAGCGCGCGCAGATGAAGCGGCCCCGACCTGCCCCGTTGCTGCGGGGGGATCGGGGCCGCTGTTCCCAACGTCCGCTACTGCTGGGTGATCTCCACGAAACAGACCTTCGAGTTCGACGCGCTGCCGGCCGCCTCGATGGTCAGCCGACCGTCCGTGACGTTGACCGTCACGCTGTACTCGTCGAAGTTATCCTGGCCGTCGGGGTCGTTGCAGGAAGTGCCCTCGACCACCATGTCGTTGACCTGGTCCGTGTAGGACGGATCACCGCAGACCAGCCACACGTCGTGGGTGCCGTCCGGCACTGCGATCTCCCAGTAGTGGCTTGTACCGTCCAACTGCAGGTGGTTCAGCGTGTCGTAACGCTGGTCCGAGTGGGCGTCGCGGTCGCGGGTCTCGTCGAATGACGCCTCCCAGCCGTAAGTGTAGCCGTTGCCGCGGTCGCCATAGGTCTGACTGACGTCGGCGACGTAGCCGTCGGGCACGGTGGAGCCGCTGGGCTGGAAGTTGACCTTGACCGCGAAAGCAGGGCCAGCCTCGGGCGTCGCGCTGGCTTCGTTCGAATAACCGGACTCGTTGGACGATGTGTCAACGGCGGTCACCACATAGTAGTAGGTCGTGCCGTTGGTCACGCCGGTGTCGGTGTAGGCGCTGGAGGCAACGCCGGTGGCGATGGAGCTGTATCCGCTCCCGCTCGTGGTGGAGCGGTAAACGCTGTAGCTCGCAAGGTCGCCCTCGGTGTTATCGTCCCAGTTCAGGTCCACCTGGCCGTCGCCGGCGGTGGCACTCAGACCGGTTGGATTAGCCGGCGGGGTGGTGTCGGCTTCGCCCGCCACCAGCTCGGCTTCGGCAAACGTGCTGGGATCGCTCCACGAGTTATCTACCATGGCGAACCATGAAATCTTGCCGTCGCGCGCGCCGCCGTCGTCGTCGTCGTTGACGTGCACGTCGGTGCCGATCAGGTTCCCCGCTGCGGGAGTGACCCCCAGCGTGGACCAGGGCACCAGCACCTCAACGGTGTAGCCGTCGGCGGTGTCGGCGATGGCAAAGTCCATACCCGTGGTGTCGGTGGCCGAATTGGTGCCCAGGTGGATGGTCGCGTCGTTCCACCGGAGAACCAACTGGTAGTCGTTGACGCCGTCATACGAAGTCCCTTTCGAGTTGTCGGCGTCAATGTAGATCTCCACCGAGTCGTCGTCCCAGGCATCGGTCGAGTCGTTGACCTGTGCGTCGTCGGTCACCTCCACCAGGTAGTAGAGGTTGGTGGAGTCCCACAGGGCGCGCCACTGCCCGCTCAAGTCGGTCCCGCCCGTCGCGCCGCTCAGGGCGTTGGCGATCGAGTAGGTGTTGGTGTCGGCCCAGACCGCGTCGGCCGAACCGTCAATGGTCGGCGCGCTGGCGGCCTCGGAGATCGTCGCGTCGGCCGTCGTGGCCGCCTGGGTGGTGGCGCAGTCCTGGGCGGACTGTGCCGACTCGTTGGACGAAGTGTCCACCGCCGTCACCGTGTAACAGTACTGCGTCTCGGCGCTGAGGCCCGCGTCGCTGTAGCTGCTGACCGTCACGCCCGTGGCGATCTGGGAGCCGTCGCGGTAGACGTTGTAGCTGTCCAGGTCGGACTCGGTGTTGTCATCCCAGTCCAGGTCTATCTGGCTATCACTCGCCGCCGTGGCCGTAAGGCCCGTCGGGGCGGCGGGCGGCGTGGTGTCGCCGCCACCACTGGTGACGGTGACGTTGTCCATCTCCGCCGTGCACAGCACCCCGTCGGAGTGGCTGGTCACCGGCAGGCCGATGTACACGTCGGTGGCCATACTGATGGTCACCGAGCCGACCTGGGTCCAGCTCGAACCGTCGCTGGATTTGTAGCCGGTGAAGGTGTCACCGCTCCGGGTAACCCTCACCCAGTAAGGCGCGGTAACGCCGTCACCGGGCGTGGTGCTCTCGCTGGTGGACCCTGTGCTGGTGCGGCGCTGGAACGATGTTCCGTTCCCCGGGGTCACCACCATCATGGCGTGGGTCGAGCCGCCGGTCAGGGACTCGCGGATCATAACGCCGGCCTTGGCCCAGGAGTTGGTGTTTTCCAGGCTGGCGACGCGTGCTTCGATCTCGCCGTCCCCGCTGAGGGACTGGTACACGTAATGGAAGTTATCCGAGTTGTTCCAGATGTCATTGCCGTCGCCTTCGATGGTGAAGGTGCCGCTGGAGTAGCCCGCGCTTCCCGCGGCGCTCGGGCTGCCGATGTCCTGGTTCTGCCACGGCGAGGGCAGACCGGCAGCCTGCGGCGTGGCACTCGCTTCGTTGGAGTAGCCCGACTCGTTCGCCGACGTGTCGAATGCCGTCACCACGTAGTAGTAAGTGGTGCCGTTGGTCACGCCGGTGTCGCTGTAGGCGCTGCCGCCGTAGACGGTGGCGATGGAGCCATAGCCGCTGCCGCTCGTGGTAGAGCGGTAAACGCTATAGCCATCCAGGTCGCCCTCGGTATTGTCGTCCCAATTCAGGTCCACCTGTCCGTCGCCGGCGCTGGCGCTCAGATTAGTCGGCGCCGCAGGCGGGGTGGTGTCGCCGCCTCCGCTCGAGTAGAGCTGCGACTGCGGGATGATCTCCTCAGCCTGACTGGCGCTGGACCAGGAGAGCTGACAGACCGCGCCGCCGCCGTTCTCGTAGTAATCGAGCTGGATGTCGTACTTCGTCCCGGCGCTCAGGGCGATCGTGCCGCTGTCGTAGGTCGGCCCGTGGTCGGTCCAGTTGTCTATGACCGACTGGCCGTTCACCCACAGGCGCACACCATCGTCGGAGCGCGTCGTGAACGTGTAGGTCTCCGAGTAGAGGGG
>JAWOCH010000011.1:0-5608 GCA_046483865.1 Candidatus Brocadiia bacterium
GACACGACGGGCTGCGGGGACGTCTACCACGGGGCCTTCGCACTGGGAGTGGCCCGTGGCTGGGACCTGGAGCGGACCATGCGCATTGCCGCGGCCACCGCGGCTCTGAAGTGCCGCGACTTGGGCGGCCGGCGCGGGATACCATCCCTCGCGGAGGTCGAAGAGTTCCTCCGGTCGGCCGAGCCCCTTTCGACAGATTAGGCGTGCGCCGCGGGAAGGAGAAACATGGCCAAAAAGGGAACCGAATACGTCTGCAGCGAGTGCGGGGCCACTTTCTACCGCTGGAGCGGGCGCTGCCCGAACTGCCTCGAATGGGACACGCTGCAGGAGACAGGCCCGGGCTCGGACCCGGTGTCCGGCGAAGCCGAGGCGGCCGTATCGGTGCGTCTGGCGGACGTGGACCTGGACTACCAGCACCGGCTGCGCACCGGCATCGCAGAACTGGACCGCGTCCTGGGCGGCGGGCTGCTTCTGGGCAGCGCCGTTCTGCTGGGCGGCGCACCCGGCGTGGGCAAGTCCACCATACTGCTCCAGGCGGCCGGGCGCATGGCGGCGCAGGATGTCGCCTGCGTCTACGTGAGCTGCGAGGAGTCGCTCGAGCAGGTGAAGATGCGCGCGGAGCGGTTGGGGCTCGAGGACAGCGACCTGGCCGTCTGCGCGGAAACGGAGCTGGAGGCGGTGCTGAACATGCTGGCGGCCCAGGAGCCGCATGTGGTCATCGTGGACAGCATCCAACGCGTGGGCCTCGCGGCGCTGGACTCGACGCCGGGCAGCCTGAAGCAGGTGTCCACGTGTGGGACCGCGCTGGTGGAGCACTGCAAGCGCAACGGCGCCGCGCTCTTCCTGATCGGCCACGTCACCAAGCGGGGCGTGATCGCCGGGCCGCGCGCGCTGGAGCACCTCGTGGACACGGTGCTCTACTTCGAGAGCGAGAGCTTCCAGTCGCTCCGCATCCTGCGGGCGGCGAAGAACCGCTTCGGCGCGGTCAACGAGATAGGCGTCTTCGAGATGACCGGCGACGGACTGCGCGAGGTGGCCAACCCCAGCGAGCTGTTCCTGGCCGAGCGGGACGAATCGGCGACCGGCTCCGTGGTGACCGCCGCCATGGAGGGGAGCCGGGCGTTGCTGGTCGAGATCCAGGCGCTGGTCGGTCCGCCCGCTTACGGCACGCCCGAGCGCAAGGTCACCGGCGTGGACTACCGCCGCTTCAGCATGATGCTCTCGGTGCTGGAGCGCAGGGCGGGGCTGGAGCTGGGCAAGTGCGACGCGTTCGTGAACGTGGCCGGCGGCATCCGCGTGCCCGAGCCGGCCGCCGACCTGCCCCTGGTGCTGGCGCTGGCGTCCTCGTTCACCGACAGGGCGTTCCCGCCCGGCACGGTCGCCGTGGGGGAGGTGGGACTCGGTGGGGAAGTGCGCGCCGTCGGCCGGCTCGCCGACCGGCTGAAGGAGGCCCGCAAACTGGGTTTCGGCCGCGCCGTGGTGCCCGAGAGCAACGCCGAAGAGGCCGGCCGGCTGGGACTGGACGTCTCGCCCGCGCGTCACCTTCGCGAGGCCGTGCGCTTGCTCAGCGAACCGGAAGGCGCACCCCGGTAGCAGGCCACTGTTGACGCAGAGCAATCCCGCGGCCCCACCGTGTTGAGTTTTCCAGACACTCCCTAATGGCCGCAGGGAGGCGCCTGCCAGGGCACTGAGAGACGTAAGTCTTTCTACGGCAAGCTGATACGCCTATGGTCCTTCGAATCCCGCCTCTGCCGGGAAGTCCTGGTATCTGCTTTGCACAAGCGATGGCTGCGCGTGATGCACGCAGCGGCCGCCCGTGTCGGGCCAACCGGGGGTTGCGCCCCCTCGGGCGGCTGCAACTCCACGGGCTCGCGCGCCCTGGACCGGGAAGACAGTGGGGGCCCGATTCCGGGAGGGGCCGGCTCGCCAACCGGCTTCCCAATTCTCGTCCACTGACCCCGTCTGCGCCCGTCCCCGCCCCGTGCGCGGCTTTCTTTTCCCGCCCTTTTCGTGTATCCTCTCCCGTCTGTCCCTTGCACCCGAACACGGGGAATCCTGGTGGTCGCTGCTGAGACATTCCAGTACCGGCATGGGGAACTCCACTGCGAGGGTGTGCCCGCCAGCGGCATCGCCGAAGAGTGGGGCACCCCGTGCTATGTGTACAGCGCTTCGTCGCTGCGTCAGCGGTTCCGGCGCATCCGGGACGCATTCGGCCGGTGGGATCCGCTGGTCTGCTTCTCGGTCAAAGCGTGCGGCAACATCTCCATCCTGCGCCTGCTGGCGGCCGAAGGCAGCGGCTTCGACATCGTGAGCGGGGGCGAACTCTACCGCGTCCTGACGGCGGGCGGTGACCCCGCCAAAGTCGTTTTCGCCGGCGTGGGCAAGACCGCCGAGGAGATCGAGTATGCCCTCCAGGAGGGCATATACATGTTCGACGTGGAGTCTCGGCCCGAGCTGCGCCAGATTGCGGACATCGCCGCCCGCATGGAAGTAACCGCCCGGGTGGCCATACGAATCAACCCCGACGTGGACGCAGGCACCCACGAGAAGACCACCACTGGCAAAGGGGGCACGAAGTTTGGTATAGGTACTGTCGAAGCTGAGAAGCTGGTGCGGGAGGCGTCCGAGTGGCAGGGCGTCCAGGTGAGCGGAGTTCACATGCACCTGGGCTCTCCCATTGCCACGACGGAGCCCTATCAGCGGGCGCTTGAGACCGTTTTGCCGCTCATTGAGAGACTGCGGCAGGCTGGCTGCCGGCTGGATCACCTGAACATCGGCGGCGGCTACTGCATCTCCACGACCGGCGAGGAGGTCGTCGGGCCGGATGACTACGCCTCCGCCGTGCATTCTTATCTTGAAAAATCGGGCTGCCGGGTTATCATTGAACCCGGCAGGTACATCGCTGGTAACAGCGCCGTTTTGCTCTCGCGGATGATCTACCGGAAGGACACACAGTACGGCAAGCAGTTCGTCATCTGTGATGCGGCAATGAACGACCTGATCCGGCCGACGTTGTACGGTGCGTTCCATCGCATCTGGCCGGTGCGAAGCCCCGGCGGCGTGCCCGAGGTCATCGAGCCCGGGCAGACGGAGCACGAAGGCTTCGACACGGAGATGGTGGACGTGGTCGGTCCGGTCTGCGAGACGGGCGATTTCCTGGCGAAGGATCGGCCGCTGCCGCCGATGCGGTCCGGCGAGATGCTGGCTGTGTTCGGCGCCGGCGCATACGGTTTCACGATGAGTTCGAATTACAACGGCCGTCCCCGGCCGCCGGAGGTTCTGGTGGACGGCGACCGCAGTCGTTTGATACGGCGGCGGGAAACTTACGAAGACCTGGTAGAGCCCGAGAAACCGTTCTGCACGTAGGAGAACCGGTCGAAGGGCAAACTCAGCCTCACCTGGCATTCGATAGGGAGTGACACATGTGCACGCATCTGAAGCGGTGGGTAGTGGCATTGGCCGTGGCGGCGCTGCTTTCGGCGAGTGTTGCCCGGGCCGGAGAGGCAGAGGACGTGAGGGCGCTCCAGCTCTTCGAGCAGGCGATCACCGCCTACCAAACGGGCGAGTACGAACAGGCGAGGGAGGCGTTCGACGAACTGCTTACCCTCGAACCCAGCATGCGCGCCGCCCTGCAGATGCGCGACCAGGCTGAACTCGGCGTCCTGTTCCAGATGAAGGAGCGGGACGAACTTGCCGAGCAAGTCGAGCGCATCATGGAGATGATGATGCGCGCCGTGCGCGAGCAGCGCAAGCCCGTGCGCAATCCGGACGACCTGATCGCCAGCTTCACCTCGGACAAGGCGGCCGTCTACGGCAAAGCACGAGTCAACCTGAGGGGATACGGCCCCTATGCCGTGCCCTACCTGGTGCCGCTGCTGGAGATGGAGGAGGTGGACCAGCAGGAGGTCGTCGGGCGGACCTTCTCGCTGCTGGCTGACCTGCAGCGGGACGCCTGCCTGCCTCTGATTGAGGTCCTGCGCAACAGCAGGGACTCACTGGTCCGCACACGTGTCGCGGCGGTCCTGGGCCATCTGGGCGACGTGCGGGCTGTGCCTGCGCTCATGGCGGCCTGGGAAAGCCCGGACAGCGCCGCGCCGGTGGCCGAAGCTGCGGCGGGAGCCCTGAAGAATATAGCGGACAAGACGCCCGAAGAACTGGGTTCGGCCGTGGAGCAGTACGTGGAGCTGGGCAAGGCTTACTTCCGCGAAGATGCGCCGCGGGTCGGCTATACCTTCGGCGTCAGTGCAGACATCTGGAAGTGGAACGCAGACGGCGAGACCATGCCGGAGAAACTCGTCTACGAGACCATTCCGAACTACCTGTACTACCAGCGCATGGCCGAAGAGACGGCACTGGACGGGCTGGCCCTGGCGCCCGGCAACACCGACCTGCAGGCATTGCTGGGGGGCGCAGTCGTCCGGCAGCTTGCCCTGTGCGAGACCTATAGCTCCGAAGAAGTCATGTTCGGCGGCGAGCCGATCTCGGAGGAGACGCGTCAGGATGCCGCACGGAGGGCAGAGGCGTTCTCCGTGCAGGCCCCCGTGCTGCTGAGCCTGCTGCAGACGCCCGTCGCTGCGCGTGCGCTGTCCATGACCCTTGACGCGCGGGACCCGGCGGCGTCGCTCTACCTTGTGAAGGCCGTGCGCGGCAAGCTCAACGCCAGCACCGGCATGCCGTCCGAAGCAACCGTCGCGGCGTTGCTGAAAGGGCTGCGCTCGGGCATGAAGGATGTGCGCTACAACGCGTCCATCACCCTCATGCATGCCTGCCCCGGCGGCGATTGCGGGGAACCCCAGGTTGTCACCGACGTGATGGCAGCCGCCCTCAACGTTGCCGCCAGCCGGCACGCGCTGATCCTGGTGGATGACTTCCAGACGCGCAACACGCTGACCAGCTTGCTGCGCGGGATGGGGCTGGCTACCATCGAGACCAAGGTCAACGAGGGCAGCATCCAGGCCGCATTGGCGATGCAGCCTTCGGTGGACATTGTGTTCATCTCGGCCGGAGCCCCCGAGCTGCTGTTCGCCCGGGTGGTCGAGTTGCTTCAGACCGACCCTCGCACCAAGGGATTGCCCATCTACGCCATCGTCGGTCCCGAAGGACCGGTGGCGGACGTGGCCGGTTCGGAGGCGGTGACGGAGATCCTCACGGCGGACGACATCCGTCCTGCCAAGCTCCAGCCCATCGTCGAGCAGGAGGTGCTGGCGAAGAGCCGCTCCGCCTTCACCGAGGAGGAGGAGATGCTCGTGCTGAAGGCAGTCCAGGCCGTGAGTGCCGTGGACCCGGCGCGAACCGAATATCCAATGGGCCAGCTCGAACCCGCCCTTATAAAGGCGCTGCGGGGCTACCGTGACGAGGTCACTCTGGCGGCTGTTGACGCGCTGGCGGCGGTTGGTTCTGAGCAGTGCCTGTTGCCTCTGGCGCGGATCGTGCGGCAGGGCAGCACGAGTGAGATGAAGGCGGATGCCTGCTACACTGCGGCGGCCGTCATGAAACGAACCGGCGCGGGCGCGCCCGACCAGTTGCGCTCCGCCCTGGACGACACGCTCGCCGGCGACGAGCAGGCGCTCCGCGAGGCTGCTGCCGAAGCCCTCGGAGTGGCCGGCAC
>JAWOCH010000127.1:0-3533 GCA_046483865.1 Candidatus Brocadiia bacterium
CCACGGCCGAGGGCGGCCGTGCTACATACACCCACGGCCGGGGGCGGCCGTGCTACATACAACCGCGACGCGCTGAGAACTCTGAACGGGAGCACAGCGATGATAAGCAGCAAGACCCTCCGGTTGGTGGTGGTTGCGGGACTCGCGCTGACAACGGTGGTGCTGGTGGCCTGGGCGGGCGCGTCGGCTGCGCCGCCGGACCTGGGGAAGGCGGACCGGCTGTTCGATCAGAAGCACTATCGGGAGGCAGCGGAGGCGTATGAAGCCATCGTTGACGCCCGCGGCGAGGACTGGCACCGGGCGGCCGAGCGGGTTGCCATGTGCCGGCTGCGGCTGCGGCTCTACGACGAGGCGATCCAGGCAGCCGAGCGCTACGTGGGGCTGACCGAGGGCACCCGGCAGGAGGCCCGCGCCGAGCGTCTGACGGCCCACCTCTACATGCTGCTGCCGCACTGGGGCACCCGCGCGGGCGGGGAGTTCCACCGCGGAGAGCACCGCCAGGGCGTGCGCCTGCACAGCTTCCAGTACGACAAGAAACACGCCGTCCGCCACATGGAGCGCGCGCGGGAGCTGTATCGTAAGCACGACGCGGCCGGCGCCGACACCGAGTGGCACGAGGAGCGCATCGAGTGCACCTTCGACCTGGCCAACCTGCTGAGCCGGTTCAGCATCTACGACGACCAGCCGCAGTTCTGGTTCCGCTGGTGGCAGGAGCGCGACGAGTTCCTGGCGGAGACAGCCGGAGAGACCGACTTCGAGGAGGCACTCCCCTACTGGCAGATGCACCGCAAGCGGCCCATCGGCCTGCGCATCGGCCCGGATGGGCGGCCCATCTTCCCCGAAAGGCCGGACGAGTACTCGCCCGATGCGACGGACGACGAGAAGATCCTCTACCTGCTGCACGAAGCGCGCGAGCTGGACCACACCGACAACCGCCGCCACACCGCCCTCAGCTACTACCGCCAGGCCATGCTCGCCCGCAAGCGGTTCGGCATGGACAGGATCAACACCTATGCCTCCTACTACCGCGCGGGCGGCCGGATGCCGCTTCAGGAGGAGCTTGAGGATTTCAACCCCTGGGAGCTGGACGATTCGGAGGCGCTGGTGCTGGCCGGCGGGCAACTGCGGCGGGTCGAGCTGCCGGAGCAGTTCGACGTGCTCGGTCTGCTGCGCCTCGTCAGCGGGGACTACCTTGCGAGCGGCGTGGCGGACCAGGCGCGCTACGCGGCCGGCGTCTACTACCAGCACCGCCAGCAGTACACAGACGCGATCGGTGAGTACGAGACGCTCCGCGAGCTGGCGCCGGACAGCCCGTGGGCCCGGAGCGCAGCCCAGCAGATCGGCCGCATCAAGGCCCCCCAGCTTCGCTTGAGCGACACGGGCGTGCAACTGCCCGGCCGGCCGGCCGAGATACAGCTCAGCTACCGCAACCTGAACAAGGTATGGTTCGTCGCGCGCCCGGTTGACCTGGCCGCGCTGATGGAAGACCTGCACGCGATGGAACCGGAAGACGACGACAAACACTGGCGTCGCCACCATGTGCTGGCCAACTGGCACCACTTTCTGGTGCGCGACCGCCGCCGGGACGACAATGTGAAGACCGTCGCCCGCTACCTGGGCCGCGAGGTCGCCCGCTGGGCGGAACCGGTGCCCGACGACGGCACGCATCGCTACGCGCAGGCCATCGCCCAGAGCCCGCTCGAAGACGCCGGGGCCTACCTGGTCTATGCTTACGACAAGGAACCGCCGCGGGTCCACGCTTCTCTCAAGGGCCTGGACGCCATCGGCCTGGGGGCGAGCCGGGCGGCGCTCGTGCTGACCGACCTGGCGCTGGTCGAGAAGAATACCGAAGAGGGCGAGCTTTTCTATGTGGCCGACGCGGTCAGCGGCGCCCCCGTGCCCGGCGCCGGCGTGGATGTCCTGGAGACGTGGTCCACCTACGAGAAGCGCGAGAGGCGCTGGCACACCCGCCGCACTGAGCTGGACGCCGACAGGCAGGGCATGGTCAACTTCACCAGCACGGCGCCGGGCAATCCGCAGGTACACGTGTTCGTGACCGCCGGGGACGAGCGCATGGCCTGGAGCGGAATGCGCTACTGGAGCCGCTACCATCCCTCGCGGATGCGGGAGGGCCTGTTCGCCTACGTCATCACCGACCGGCCGGTCTATCGCCCGGAGCAGACGGTGCGGCTGAAGGTCTGGATGCGCCGGATGCGAAACGGCGTGCTCGGGAACATGCCTCACGCGCGCGCCAACCTGGTGGTGCACAACCCGCGCGGGGATAAGGTCTTCGAGGTCACCAAACGCAGCGACGAGTTCGGCGGCGTGGAGGCGGAGTTCGCCCTGGCCGAAGAGCCGGCCCTGGGCCTCTACCGCGTCCGCGTGGAAGGCGAGCGCTACGCCGGCGGGGGCAGCTTCCGCGTCGAGGAATACCGCAAGCCCGAATTCGAGGTCACCGTCGAGCCGGACACCACCCATGCGAAGCTGGGCGAGAAGCTGACCGCCGTCATCCGCGCCGACTACTACTTCGGCGCGCCCGTGACCGACGCCACCGTCAGCTACAAGGTCTTCCGCGAGGAATACACCCACCGCTACTACTTCCCCGGCCGGTGGGACTGGCTCTACGGACCGGGATACGGCTACCCGTGGTATGAGTACGAGTGGTTCCCCTGGTGGCGCGAGGCGCGCTGCTGCATCGTGCCGCCGCCGTGGTGGTGGGGTTACAACCCGCGCAGCCCGGCGCGCGAGCTGGTCAACCAGGGAGAGGCCCCCATCGGCAAGGACGGGACCCTCGAGGTGGAGATTGACACCACCCCCGCCCTCAAGAACCATCCCGACCGGGACCATCGCTACATCATAAAGGCCGAGGTACGCGACCCCAGCCGCCGCGTGATCAGCGGCGAAGGCGAGGTCAAGGTCACCCGCCAGGCGTTCTACGCCATGATTCGACCCGACCGGGGCTACTACCGCCCCGGGGAGGAGATGGAGATCACCGTCCGCTGCACCACCCCCGACGGCGAGCCGGTGCAGACCGAGGGCGTCCTGACGGTCAGCCGTGTCGTTTTCGGCGGCCCGGACAACGCGCACATCGAGGAGGAGCGGCTCGACCGCTGGAGCGCGTCCACCGACGAGCGCGGCACACTCACGTTCCGCCTGAGGCACGAGAAGAGCGACCAGCTCAAGATCACCTTCACCGCCCCGGACCAGTGGGGCGGCACGGTGACCGGACGGGCGCTGATCTGGGTCTGCGGACGCGACTTCGACGGCCGGCTCTACCGGTTCAACGACCTGGAGCTGATCACCGACCGGCGCACCTACCGGCCCGGCGACACCTGCCACCTGATGATCAACACCGCCCGGCCGGACAGCTACGTGCTGTTCGCCGACCAGGTGGACAGGGGCACCATCCGGAACTGGCGGCTGCTGCACCTGCGCGACGGGCACGCGGTCGTGGACGTGCCGGTGCGCGAGGGCAACGTGCCGAACTTCTTCGTCGAGGCAACCACCGTCAGCAACGTGCGCGTCCACCAGCA
>JAWOCH010000264.1:0-14633 GCA_046483865.1 Candidatus Brocadiia bacterium
CGCGGGGAGGACCTGTTCCGCGAGCACTTCGGCCCCCTCTACTACTCGGTGGACTATCGGGACGCCCACTTCGTCGTGCTCTACTCCGAGGAAGCGCTCGAGTCCCGGCCGCGAATCGGCAACAAGCAGTTCGAATGGCTGCGCCAGGACCTGGAGTCAACCGACGCCCGCCATATCTTCGTCATCATCCACAAGCCCATGTGGGAGTATGACGACGTCGGCTGGGAACGGGTCCATGAACTGCTGCGCCGCCATCCGGTGCGGGCCGTCATCGGGGGGCACTTCCACCACTATTACAAATCAGATCTGCGGGACGGCATCCAGTATTACGTGATAGGAGTGACGGGCGGGCGGACCTTCTCCCCCGAGCTTGCCGGCGGTCTGGAGCACTACTGCCTGCTGTACGTAGAGCCCGACGCCTACGAACTGGTCCTCGTCAGGCCGGGCTGTGTGCTGCCCGACGATTACATTACCGGGGACGATTTCAAGGCGATGGAGAAGCTGCGCTTCCTGTCCAGGCAGGAGGTGGGCGTCACCGATTCTGCGTCCAGCCCCGAACTGGGGCCGGTGCGAGAGACGGTGTCCGTCCTCCTGACCAATCCGTTGGACCGGCCCGTGCCCGTGACCGTTCGGCCCGCGCGCCCGGGCGATCCGTGGCGGTTCAGGCCGGACGTCCGGCGCACCGTCCTGGCTGCCGGCGCCCGCGAGCGTGTCGCGATGGAACTGCACTGCCCCGCCCTCGAGCCGTCCGAGCTGACCGTGCCCGAGCTGGAGATCGAGTATGAGTACGTGGACTCCCGCGGGCGATCCGTGCCCATTGTCCTGCGCCGTCGCGTCCCCCTGCGTCGGCAGGTTCAGGTGACCATGGGTGCGCCCGCTGTCTCGGTGGACGGCCGGGGCCGAGAGCCGGCCTGGGCGGATGCGCCCGTGCTGAGCACGGCTCGCTGGGAGACGAGCCCCTACGAGTCGGCCGAGTCGGGTCCCCGGTTCCACCTGCTGGCCACCAGGGCCGGCCTGTACCTGTGGGTGGATTCGCCCGACCAAAAGGTCTCCACCTTCCAGAACGGCCGCATGCTCAGCGACGCCGTTTTCATAAGTGCGATGGCCGATCTGGCCTCTCGCACCGACCTGGAGGCTGCGCCGACGATCATCCTGTATCCGTCCCCCGACACCGGGGACGGGCAGGCCGTTCAGGCCCCGTGGGACGAGCGCAGCCCCCTGGGCATGGAGGTGGAGGGTGTCTACGTGGCCTCGCGCCGGTCCGCGGCCGGCGGCTGGCAGTGCGAGGCATTCATCCCCTGGCGCCTGCTGCTGGCCGGCCCGCCCGAAACGCCGGCTGAACTCGCCTTCAACGTGGGCGCCTGGGACAACGACGGCGAGCTGTTCACCGAACTGCACTCCTGGGCCCCCACCGGCGATGCCTCCCGGTGGGGCCGGCTGGTTCTGCAGGCGCGCCCACACGAGTGACGTGGCTTCGGCACGCCTTTTGACGTTGCATGGCCGGGGCTGCTGTTGCATATTATGCGACAGGCGTCGCCATCCACATACATCCGCAGGAGCCGTTCCCCATGGCGGTCACCGTGTTGCTGGCGGACAGGTTGCGCTCCCTCCACGAGTCACTCGCGGCAGCGCTGACCGAACGCGGGCTCGACGTGCTGCATGCCGACAGTCACGAGAAGGCCCTCGGCCTGGCGGACCAGGCCGACGTCGTTCTGCTGGACCGCGACCTGACGGAGCGCGAGGCCCTCGACACGATTGAGTCCCTGCGGGAGCAAGCGCGGACCAGCCGGATCCCCGTCATCGTGCATACGTCGCGGAAGGACTCCGAATACGACGAACGGGCCGGGGACGCGGGAGCGACGGACGTAATCCGTCGTCCGTTCGACTACGAGGCGCTGCTGGGCCGCATCACTGAGCTTGGGGGGCGTCCGGCGGAGCAGACCAGTGAGGGTGGGCGCCCGACCCACGCAGAGGAACCGGAGGTCGTCCGCTTCCTGGCAGCGGTTCTCGAGCAGCGGCTGCCGACGGTCCAGCCGCGCTATGATCCTGATGTGCCCCTCGGTTACGCCTATCCCACGGTGCAGGAGAAGCTGGAGCTGGACGGCTCCGAAGCGCTGCAGCTTCTGGAGGGCCTGGAGGCGGAGGGCTTCCTGGATGCCCGGCTGGCCGACAAGGTGCACCTGTGCCCCGCCTGCGGCTGGCACACGCTGAACTTCGTGGAGGTCTGCCCCCGTTGCCGCGGCATTGACATCGGCCTCCAGCAGGTCATCCATCACTTCTCCTGCGCCTACGTCGGACCCATCTCCGAGTTCAGACAGGGCGTGGACCTTGTCTGCCCGAAGTGCGACGAACAGCTCCGCCACATGGGACTGGACTACGAGAAGCCCAGCGACACGTACGTCTGCAACGAGTGCCGCCACGTGTTCACCGAGTCCGAGGTGGAGGCGCACTGCTTACGCTGTGGCCATGTGACGCCCGCTGCGGAGGTGCGGCCCACGCGCGTGAACGCGTTCACCGCCACCAGGAAGGCCGACCGGGCGGCGCAGTACGGCCGCCTGCACGGGCTGGACATCCATTCGGTGCTGTTCGAGGACCGCTCCCGCACGTTCCGGCGCGACTACCTGACCTTCGAGATAGGGCGCGAGATATACAGGGCGCGTCGCTACGGCACGCCTCTGTCGCTGGTGCTGCTCAGCGTGGAGGGTATCGAGGAGGCCGCCGGGGAGGCCGCCTCGCGCCTGGAGGCAGAGTCGGAGGTGTTCGAGGCGGTGGCGGAGGAACTGCGCGATCTGGATGTGGTCAGCGCCCTGCAGGGCGGTATGGCCGCCGTGCTCCTGCCGGAGACGAACCTCGATGCCGCCGTCCACGTGGCTGAGCGCGTCCGGGACCTCATCGTCGAGTTCCAGTCGGTCAACATGGAGCGCGAGGTCACCGTGACCGCGGCCGTCGGAGCGCTGCTGGAGGAACACGAGGAAGGTATGGAGTTCTTCGAGTACGTGCATCAGGCGCTGTTGTGGACGCTGAGGAACCGGCCGGGCACCGTTGTGAGCGCAACCACGTGGAAGGAGGAAGCCGCCGATGCGTAGTGCTGCCCTGCTGCTGACCACCTGTGCACTCCTCTTAGCGGCCGGCTGCCAGGCGACCCAACCGGGCACCATCAAGAGCGCCCGGGACGTGAACGTGAACGTGCGGGAAGCAGAACGCGCGTTCCTCTACTCCCAGGTGGACACGGAACGGCTGCTCTCCCTCGGCCGGGAGGACGCCGCGCGGCTCTATCGCCTGGAGCGCGAGACGGGCCGGCTGGAGGAGATCCGAGCCGACTCGCCGGAGGCCCTGGCGCCCGCGGCCGGTCAGGCGTACGTCGCTCTGTCAGTCGAGGAGCACGGGCCAAGCATCAACCTGTGGAACTGGACACGCGGGGAAATGGAGCGGGTCGAGCTGCGCCTGGACTCCCTCCAGGCCCGCCCTGTGGCCGGCACGCACGACGGGCCGGCCGTCTTCGACGTCGTATTCACCGGCCAGGAGGCAGCGCTGTTCCCCTTCTGCGCCGATAAGGACTACGAGCTGTTCAAGGCCCGCCTGCGGACGGCGGGTGACGGCGTAGGCGCCGAGCTGGCGGCCGTGACCCAACTCACGCACAACAGCCACGACGACACATCGCCCGCCTTCAGCCCGGACGGACACTGGATCGTGTACGTGTCGGAGGAACTGGGCCCTCGCAACATCGCGCTTATGGATAGCGACGGGCAGTACGTGCGGCTGCTCACGCGCGAGAAGGCCCGCAGCGCCGACCACCCGGTCGTGCTGCCCGACAATGAGCAGTGCCTCTACGTATGCGGCACGGACGGCGAGACCGGCTACTACGTCTGCGGCCTGGACGGCCGCGGCCATCGGCGCGCCTCCGCCCAGGAACTGAAGCAGATGCTCTTCTCCTGGGACGACCGGACGAGGCACGCCTACTTGATGACCGAAACCTTCGGCCGCGAGGAGAGCCTGGCCGCGCTCATGGAGCTGCCCCGAAAAGTCGGGTTGGGCGAGCTGCTCGGGCTGGCGGAGCTGAACTCCCCCGGCCTGGAGCAGTATCGGGAGAAGATACGCGCCGCCCGGAACGCCCGGGAGGGCGGACAGCTAAGGCGCGGTCCGCAAGTTGGCATCGGCGCGACCCACATGGTGGACGTGGGCGTATTCGTCTCCGAGCCGGAGGAGAGCCCGCAGGACCGCCCCGCGCAGGGCTTCACGCGTTACCTGCTGAGCGCCGCCATCCCGCTGTTCAGCGGCAGCCTGGACCGGGCCGTCCGCCAGCGCGATCGCTGGCAGGAAGTCGTCTACAGCCAGACCTACCGCAAGCGACAGGCCCAACTCTACTACGAAGTTGCCTCCCGCTACTTCGACTTCAGCGAGCAGCTCGCCCGAGCCCGGGCGTTGCGGCGCATACTGGACCTGAACCGCAAGCGGCGCTTCCTGCTCCAGGCACGCATGAAAGCCGGCCTTGAGCGGCCGGACAGGATGGCCGAGGCCGATGCCTACGTCCAGGAGTCAGAGGCCGAACTGGAGGCAGCCCTGGGCGAGGCGGAAGTCGCCCGAGAGCGCCTGATGGCCGCCGTCGGCCTGGAGGGGGGCGACGGCATACAGATCGAACCGGCCCCGCTGGACTGGGAACGGCTGCCGGTTCAGGTCCCCCTGCTGCCGCGCATGCAGGCCCTGGCCCAGGTCAACCATCCCGACATCGCCCGGCTGAAGTTCCTCGAACTGCGCGCCGCCGCCATACGCGACATGGGTGCGCCGGAGAACAGGTCGCGACCGACGCTGCACGTCCACTACGGGCTCGGGGCGGAGCACTTCTTCAGCGAGACGGTGGACGACTTCATCAGCACCGCCCTGACCCACGCCATCCCCCTGAAGACGCTCGGCCTGGAGGCCGCCTACCGTGAGCAGTGGACACACGAGATGATGGCCTACCGGCGGGAGCGGGAGCAGATCCGCCGAGACATCCATGCCGACCTGGCTGAGACCCACGCTGCGCTGCGGCGGCTGCAGGACGACTTCCAATCGGCACTGCACTGGAGGGACCTGGCCGCGCAGAGAGCCCGTCTGAGCCGTATCTACAAGAGCCAGGGCTCCTTCCGGGCCGAGCCGCCAGAGGCAACCGACGTGCTGGCCGCCGAGATAGCGCACCTGCGCCAGGTGATGGACGCCGCCGGTGTGCGGGCGGACTTCTGGCGACACCTGGGCCAGTACTACTACCGCACCGGGTTGGTCGCCGCCCTGCCGGACGTGTTCGCGCGCCCGGACGAACCGAGGCGGCGCGGGCGGGCGCTCTACCTGTGGCGCTCGCTGGAAGTGGCCCTGCACCCGGAGCAACGCGAGCTGTTCCTGCGCACCTGCGCGGAGCACGGCATCAGCCGGGTCTACTGTTTCATCTCGCGCGTCGAGGACGATCTCTACCTGCGCAGGCACAAGTGGGAGTTCGGCTACTTCCTGGATCTGTGTCGCCGGGACGGTATTGAGGTATACGCCCTGGTGGGCAACCCGCAGTGGCTGCGCGAGTCCTACCGGTCGGAGGTCGGCGCACTGCTACGGAGCGTAGCCGAGTTCAACGCCCGGCGACAGGAGGGACACGCGGGATTCGCCGGCGTCAAGGTGGATGTTGAGCCCCACGCCCTGCCCGGCTGGCAGGACGAGGATCGCCGCGCGGAGCTGGCGCGACAATACCTGGAAATGCTTGACTACGCGCGCGCGCATCTCGGACCGCCGGCCGACGGGCTGCGCCTGGCCGCCGACGTGCCGCATACCTGGGCGGACGTGACCGTCGGCGAGGAAGGGCTCTTCCGCGCGGCATGTCAGCAGCTCGATGAAGCCACCGTGATGGCCTACCTTGACGACCCGGAACGCATTGTGACGGCGTCGGAGCCGCTCGTGCAAACGGCGGCGGATGCCGGGGTGCCCGTGGAAGTGGCCGTAGAGACCAACCCCGTGGCCGAGGAAGGCGTCTCGTTCGCCGGACACTCCATCGAAGAGCTGACGGTGGCTCTGGACCGGGTCTACGACGCGCTGGTGGTCAACCCCGCTTTCGCGGGCTTCGCCATACACGACTACTCGGGGCTCAGGCAGATGATCGAGGCCAGCCATGCCCATTAAGTTCCGTCGCATAGAAGATCGCAAGACCTCCGTGATGCAGCTTCGCCAGCGGAAGGAAGAGACGAAGCGCAGGACGCGGCTGCTGCCGAAGATCGTGACCCTGCTGTTGCTGGCGGGCCTCGCCCTGGGCGCCTACCTGCTGCTGCGCCCGCCGCGCATCGTGGCGCCGGCCTTCGTGCGCGTGGAGACCCTGGAGGTCGTCTCCCCCACGGCCGGGACCGTCGAATGGATGCTGCCGCTGGAGCAGGAGCAGGTTGAGCGGGGTCAGACCATCGCCCGTATTGTGCCTCAGCGTGAAGCGGGAACCGACGCCAGGGCCCGCCTGGCCGACCTGCGCGTGCGCCTGGCCGCTGTTTCCGCTGATCTGAAACAGGAACGCGGCGCGCGCCGGGCGCTGGAAGCATCACTGGCAGCAAGGGGCGAGAACCTGCAGGCGGAAGCCGCCCGCGCGGAAGCCCTGGTCGCCGAGGCCGAGGTGACACTCCGCAACGCGCGGCAGACGCACCAGAGCCTGCAGGAGGAACTGGAATCCGCGCGTAAGCTCTACCACACGGACGCGCTGACGGCCGACGCGCTGCGACGGGCGGAGGAGCGGGCTCGCTCGGCCGCCGGGGAAGTGCAGAACGCCCAGAAGAAGCTTGAGTCCATCCGCGTCGGGCTCGATGCCGCGCGAGCTGCCGTGCGGGGGTTCGCTCAGGAGCGGGAGGCCGAGATGAGCAAGGCGGACGCCCGACTGGCCGCCCTCGCCGAGCAGCGACAGGAACTTCAGGCCGCCGTAGCCGACCAGGAGAACGCCATCGGGGGCCAAGGCGACCCTATCGAGATCCCCGCCCCCGCCGACGGAGTGGTGCTCGCCCTCCACGCGTCCGAGGGGTCGCAGATCGGCGCGGGCGCCTCTCTGCTGAGCTACTACAAGCCGGAACGGAAACTGGCTCGCGCCGCCGTCCCCGTCCAGCACCGCGGCGAACTGCGGCCCGGCCAGCCGGCGCGGCTCTACCTGTCGGGGGCCGAAGATCCCATACACGGCGAGATCATGCGCATCTACGAGCGCGTCGAGCAGTTGCCGGGGGAGTTGCGGGCCCAGCGTCCGTCCCGGCCGCGGACCATCCCGGTGGACATTCGCCTGAACGGCGAGGATGCCGCCGCGCTGATACCGGGCGACGTGGGCGAGGTCGTCATCGGGAAGTGACATGGAACTGCTCGATCGCATACTGATCTTCCTGCAGAACTCGGTCTTCTACGTGCAGGGGCAGTTCGCCCAACGCACCTTGCTCACGTGGGCGCTGTTCTTCTTTCCGCTGGTCATCTTCTTCGAGCTGCCGCGCTACGCCACGCCCCTGGTCATCATGCCGGTTCTGCGCCTGTTCGGGCTCCTGCGCGACGACCGGCACCGGAAGGAGCAGTTTCTGGCCGCCCGGCCGCGCGTGAGCGTACTGGTGGCGGCGCGCAATGAAGAAGAGGTCATCGCCAGCACCATCGAGTCCCTGCTCAGCGTCGAATACGGCAACCTGGAGGTGGTGGTCGTGGACGACGCCAGCACGGACGCCACCTACCAGATAGCCCGGCGATACGCGGATCGCGGCCTGATCAAACTCTACCGCAACACGTCCCGAAGCGGACGCACCGGCCGCCCCACCGCCTCCAACTTCGCCCTCCGCATGTGCAGCGGCGAGTTCATCATCAGCGTAGACGCCGACACCACCTTCGACCGCGACATGCTCCTGCACGCGATCGGTCCGTTCGAGGATCCGGAGGTGGGCGTGGTCGCCGGCAACATCAAGGTGCGCAACGAGGGGCAATCGCTGTGGGCCGACCTTCAGGCGGTCGAATACCTGATAAGCATCAACCTGTGGAAGCAATGGACGACGGTCAAAGGCACCACGCTGGCGGCCTCCGGAGCATTCGGCGCATTCCGCCGTGAGGTGCTGGCCGACGTGGGCGGCTGGGACCCTGAGTTGACCGAGGACGCGGACCTTTCGGTCAAAGCAAAGAAGCTGGGTTGGAAGATAGTGTTCGCCCCCCGGGCGGTTGCCATGACAACCGTGCCGGCCACACTGGTCGGCCTGGTCCGCCAGCGCATCCGCTGGGATCGCGGCTTCCTGCGCACGTTCTTCCACAAGCACGGCGACGCGCTGAAGTTCTGGCGCTTCGACCTGGCAACGGCCTGGGAGCTTGTCATGGAGTATCTCATGGTCGTCGTCTTCAACCTGCTCTTCCCGGTCTATCTGCTGCTGATGGTTCTCTACGACGTGAAGCTGCTGGCATTCATCCTGGCCTTCTGCTATGTGTTCTACAGCGGGTTGACGCTGCTGACGCTGCTGGCGGCGGTGAGTCTGAGCGAACGGCGCAGGTACGAGTGGCCGCTGGTGCAGTACGCGGCCGTCTTCCCGCTCTACAAGGGCATGTTCCGGTGGGTCAGGACCTACGCGCTGATACTGGAGTTGCTCAGGCTGAGGTATCGCGACCCTTACCTGCCGGACAAGGCATACGACAACGCCGAGGTGTGGTGAACACGGGGGGCAGACTATGCGGCTGATGGTGATCGGGGCGCACCCGGACGATCCGGACAGTTCCGCCGGCGGGCTGGTCGCTCGATACATGCAGGAAGGCGGCGAGGCGCTTCTCGTGTCGCTCACCAACGGTAACGCGGGCCATCATCGGATGGCGCCCGAGGAGCTTGCCCGTCGGCGCGCATCCGAGGCCCGCGCAGCCGGAGAGGTCATCGGCGCGGACTACGCGGTGCTGGACCACGACGACGGCCGCCTGACGCCTTCGTTGGAGGTACGAGAGGAGCTGATACGGCTCATACGTGAGTTCAGCCCGGACCTGCTGTTGGGCCCGCGCCCGAGCGACTACCACGCCGACCACCGCGCCGTCGGGCAGTTGATGATGGACGCCTCTTACCTGCTGACCGTGCCCCTGGTCTGTCCCGGCACGGCCATCATGCGTCACATGCCGGTAATCGCCTACACGTACGACCGGTTCACCACGCCGCGTCCCTTCCGTGCCGACGTCGTCGTGGCGGTGGACGAGCAGTTCGAGAGCAAGGTCCGTATGCTGGCCTACCACGAGAGCCAGATGTTCGAATGGCTGCCCTACAATGGCGGCTACCTGGAGCAAGTGCCGGAGGAACCGGGAGCGCGGCTGGAGTGGCTGCGGGCGCGGCTGGCGGAGCGGTTCAGCCGGGTTGCCGATGCGTTCCGCGGCCGCCTTGAGGAACGCTACGGCCCACGACGGGGGGCGGAGGCGCAGTACGCCGAGGCGTTCGAGATCTGCGAATACGGTCGGCAGCCGGGGCCCGAGCTTATCGAGGAGCTGTTCCCCGCCTGAGCCACGCCTGCAGATCGTGGTCCCCCTCGGCGGAGGCGTGCATCAACGCGAAGTCGTACCGCACCGGGTCATCCGGCCGTATGCGACGGAACGCCTCAGTGACCTCACGGGCAGCCTTCAGGTCGCAGATGCCCCTGCCGGTCAGCCCGAGCCCGCGACAGACCCGCCACATGTGCGCATCCAGCGGCACTATGAGTCGCTCCGGGCCGATGCCCTGCCACAGCCCCGTGTCCACAGCGTCGGCACGCACCATCCAGCGCAGGTAAAGGTGCCAACGCTTGCAGGCGCTGCCCTTGCGTGGGTCGGCCACCAGGTGATCCATGCCGCCGACTGCGCGCAGGTCGTCCGCCAGCCCCCGCAGCCCGGGCAGGATGGTCTTCGCCTGCGGCCGGTCGTGCGCCCGGAAGCACTGCTGGAGCGACCCGTATTCACCGATCACACCCCCGACGGCCCTCAGCAGGCGGGCGAACTGACCCTCATCGGCGAAACGGTGCACGAAACCGGCCGCGGCTCTTCTGCACTCTGCCGGACCGGCCTCGCGCGCGAAACGAGACGGCCTTTCCCCCAGCCGGCCAAGGGCGTCGGCTACCGACGCCATGATCTGCGCAAGCCGCCCGTAGGCAAGGAAAGCGGCGACCAGTCCCGCAACCTCCGCGTCGGCCGCGCGCTCATATTGGTGGGTGAAGCTGACCGGGTCGTGCCGCGCGTGCGCGAGGGTGGTGTATCGGTCGTAGAGATCCTCCAGCAAGCCGTACAGCGCCCGGCCCTCACTCACGGCTCAGCCTCCCGCCAGGTGCTGAATGAGGATGCGAACCCCGATCAGGCACAGTATGGCGCCCCCGCACGCCTCGGCGTAGCGTTCGACACGCTGGCCGATCCTGTCCCCGAGCCGGATGCCTACGGCACAGAGAATACCGGTGACAAGGCCGATCCACACAGCGGGCCACCACACCAGCACTTCCAGCATGGCCAGTGACACCCCCACGGCCAGGGCGTCTATGCTGGTGGCAACCGAAAGCCCGATCAGCCGCCAGCCGCCCACGGGGCCGCTGACGGGGCCGGTCTCGAAACCGGATGCTGCGTCGGCCAGCATCTTCCCCCCGATGCCGACCAGCAGGGCAAAGGCCACCCAGTGATCCCAGGTCGCCACGTAGGCGCGCAGTCGGCTGCCTGCCAGCCAGCCGACGATCGGCATCAACCCCTGGAATCCCCCGAAGTGCACCGCCACGCGCACAACGTGGCGCCGCGTCACGCGCTTCAGCGCTATGCCCTCAGCGACCGATACCGCCAGGGCATCCATCGCCAGCCCGAGCGCTATGAACGTCAGTTCTATAAAGCTCATTAGCTTACCCGGGCCGTCTTCGTCGGATGCTACTCCGGCGGAACCGGCGCCACGGCTGCGCGTATCCGGCGGGCCAGCTCCGCGTCGTCTTCCGCCCCGCCCTCGAAGGGCAGAAGGCGCCAGGTCTCCGTCAGCGACGCGCTCTCGCCCGGCTGAAGCGTGACCTCCGGCCCGACCACCTCCAGTTCGACGTAGCCCTGGTCGCCGACATAGACCTCGCGGGGGGCCTCCGGCTCAGGCGGCGGAGTGGACGCAATGTCGAACGACTTCACGTACAGCAACTCCTCCTGCACGCAGCCCAGCCAGCCCGGCGGGCCGGTGATGAACGCCTTGCCGCTGGCGCCGCTGGGCCGGGCCAGCAGCATGCCTTCCACTTCGCGCCACTGCTCGTCCAGCTCCTCGCCCTCGCCGGGACGGTACTCGGCCCCCTCTCCCAGCGGCACGAACGCCACACAATCGGAGCCCACCTGCGTGACCTCCCAGATGCCCCACGTCACGGGTTCGTCGCCCGTGCTGACCATGATCTGTTCGATGACCAGCTCGGAGCCCTCCGGGGCGAGCCGTATCTCACGATCGAACCGGATGCCCAGCTCCTCGCTGGGTTGGCCCTGGAGACGAATGGTGTTCTCGGCAGTGACCTCGACCTCACAGGCTCCGGAGTCCAGAGCCGCCGGCGGCGGCCAGTCCCATGCCTTCTGCGGCGCCGGCCACAGCTTGTAGCCGCCGTAGTTGAGCCACCCCCAGCTATCGAGCCCTTCGGTGTCGCCCCCCGTCTTCTCGGGCACAAGCTGCGGGTTGACCCACAACACGTTCCGTCCGCCGGCGGGGGCGTATTTCATAATCCGCGCCACCTGCGGCACGACCACTACCTCCACCTCTCCGTTGGCCAGGAGGTAGGAGCCCTCCCAGCCGCGGAAGTCCACCTGACGCACAGTCACCTCATCGCTCCTCTCTTGCTGCTCCTCGGCGGCCACCGCACATCCCGCGGCAACGGCCGCACCGATCACGATCAGAACCGGCAACCAGACCATCGCCCAATCTCTGCACCTTCTCATCCGCTTTCCTCCCCTTCAGTGTCGTCTGCTGAGCCATTGGCAGGCCGCCGGCAGGTTACCGGGCAGCGGGGCGCGCGTCAACCATCGTCATCTTCGCCCACCAGGTGCGGGTCATCCGGATGCATGTAGCGCTCGCGTTTGTTCCAGTCGGCCACCAGGCCGGCCCGGCGGATCATGTCGCGCCACGGCAGGAAGGGATCCTCCGTGCGGTCCAGCCAGCATCGAAGCGTCGCTTCGAGGCCCTTCCTCAGCTCCGCGGCGGCCGGCTCGGCGATCAGGTTGCGCTGCTGGCAGGGATCCATCTCGTTGTCGTAGAGGACCCACCCTTGGTCATTGATGCGGCGGGCGTACGTGTAGCGCGAAGTACGCAACCCCCGCCATTCGGGAACCCCCTGCGCCACGGCCTGGTCCACCGGCACCGGGATGCCCAGCGGCACGCTGTCGGGCCCCCTGGCCTGCCCGCGCAAAGCGGCGGCTACGCTGCGCCCCTGCATTGAGCCCGGCACACCCACCCCGAGCAGATCGAGCATCGTCGGCGTCAGGTCGGTGATGCCCACCACGGCTTCCACGCAGAAACCGGCCGGCAGGGCCGCCGGGCACCTCAGCAGCAATGGCACGCGCACCGATTCCTCCCACGGCTGCTCCTTCTTGCGCATGCCGTGCGACCCCAGCATGTCACCGTGGTCGGAGGTGAACACAACCAGCGTGTCCCGCAGCATGCCCTCGTCCTCAAGTGTCGCCATCAACCGGCCGAGGTCTGCGTCCAGCGCAGATATGGCCGCGTAGTACTGCGCCAGGATGGCGCGCCGCCTGGCCGCCTTCTCGGCCGACAGGTCGGGCACGTTTGGGCGCAGCTCGATGGACGGCGGGTCGTAGAGGTCCAGCCACTCGGCCGGCACCTGGCTGTAGGGCGCGTGCGGCGTGCCGTAGGACACGACCAGTGCGAAGGGCTCGCGGCCGTGGCCCCGTATGAACTCCTCGGCCAGGTCCGTCTGGCCGTCCGGTTCGTATCCCGGGAAGGTGTGCGTCGTGTCATCGTCCAGGTGGTAGCGCCCGTTGAAGTAGTCGTGCGCGCAGTTCCAGGCCGCCCAGTAGTCGTCGAACCCCAGCCGCTCCGGCCCCGGCGGAATGAACCGGTCGCGCGGCACGCCGCCCAGGTGCCATTTGCCGATGTAACCCGTGCGGTAGCCTGCCTCCTTCAGGACAGTGCCCAGCGACGGGATGTCGGTGCGCACCGGCACATCGTTCGTAAGCGCCCTGTGCGCAAGAGGATACAGACCGGTCAGCAGAGAGCCCCGACTCGGGGTGCAAACCGGGTTATTCGCAAAGGCGTTTGGCGCCATCACCCCCTCACGGGCCAGCCGGTCCAACGTCGGCGTCGCTACCTGGGCATTGCCCGCGCAGCCCAGCGCCTGCCCGCGCATCTGATCCGCGAAGACCAACAGCATATTCGGCCCGCGCTCCGGCATGGTCTCCTCCTTGCCCGCTGGCGACCTGCTCCCCGACAGCCTAACAAGACGGCGCAGCGCGCGGCAAGGCGCCTTCGCGGCGGGCCGGAAACCGCCCTGCTCTTGAACACGCCCCCGCCCTGCGGTAGAAGCTCACTCCGAGTCAAGGAAGGGGCAAGCGCAGATGACGAGCCGAGAGTTAGTATGTGCCGCTCTACGCTTCGAGGGCCCCGCGCGCGTCCCCATGTCGCTGCCGGAGCCCTACCCGCACGACTTCTGCTGGGGTGGGCCGGGACCCGACCCGGAGCATCCGGGCACAGGCTGGGAGGAAGTCGGACCTGACCGCTGGCAAAGAACCGACGAATGGGGCAATACGTGGGCCCGCGCGGAAGGCTTCAGCAAGGGCGAGGTGGCCCGCGGCGCCGTCGAAGACTGGGACCAGCTCGACGAGATCGAACTGCCGGACTATGACCTGCCCGAGCGCTACGAGGGCGCCCGGGCGCGCTACGACGAGAACCCCGAGAAGTTCCACATCGGCGGCCTGCCCGGTTTCCCCTTCAACGTCGCCCGCAAGATACGCCGGCTCGACAACTTCCTGCTGGACGTGCTGGCCGAGCCGGACAGGGCCGCCAGGCTGCTGGAGATGGTCGAGCAACAGCTCCATCACGGCATCCGCCGCCTGGCCGAGGCCGGCGGGGACTGCATCATGTTCCCGGAGGACTGGGGGACGCAGGATCGCCTGCTGGTACGTCCGGACGTCTGGCGTCGCATGTTCCGCCCCGGTTTCGATCGGCTCTGCCGGACGGCCCGCGAGTGCGGAGTCCACGTCTTCATGCACTCCTGCGGGTTCATCCACGAGGTCATGGACGACCTGGTCGAGGCGGGCATTGACCTGTTCCAGTTCGACCAGCCCCGCATCTACGGCATCCGGCGGCTGGCCGACGAGTTCGGCGACCGGGTGACCTTCTGGTGCCCGGTTGACATACAGCACACCCTCCAGACCCGGGACCCGGAGGCCATCGAGCGGGACGCAAGGGAGATGATTGAGCTTCTGGGCGCCGGCGGAGGCGGCTTCATCGCCGGCTACTACGGCGGCAACGAAGCCATCGGCCTGGACCCGAAGTGGCAGGACATCGCCTGCCGCGCATTCGTCAGGTACGGAGCACCCGAGGTCTGGGCAGAGCTTAAGGACAAACTCGAGCCCAATCCGGCACTGCAGCAGCAAGGAGAGACACCGTGAGCGACGTGAGACTGGGCGTCATCGGACTGGGCGGCATGGGACAGGGGATGGTGCGGCGCGCGCGTGACCTGGACGGCGTG
>JAWOCH010000297.1:0-4759 GCA_046483865.1 Candidatus Brocadiia bacterium
CCCGGAGAAGCTGACCTTCCGTTACGCCAGTGCGGGGCATCCCCCGCCGCTCTACGTCGCCCCGTCCGGCGACGCGGAGTCCCTGGCCGTGGAGACGGACCCGGCCATGGGCATTCTCAACGAGGTGGAGTACTCAGCCTCTACGCTGCAGTTCGAGCCGGGCGGGCTTCTGCTGCTTTACACGGACGGCATAATCGAGGCCCTGAATCCGGCCGGCGAGGAGTTCGGCGAGGAGCGGCTGGCGCGGCTGCTTGAGTTCCACCGCGGCGACGATGTTGAGGAGATACGGCGCGCCATCAAGTCAGCCGTCGATAAGCATCGCGAACACTACCCCCTCCGCGACGATACCACCTTCATCATCATCCGCGCCACATAGTGACCAAGTCACGTCCGGCGAGGCCGATTCGGGACGTCCGAAGGGCAGGTTCGTGGTGATCGCCTTCAGGCGCTCGGTCTTAAGGGCTGTTCCCCGGAGGTCGCTTTGGATGCGCCCTCGGAGCTCAACCCTTGAGTGGCCGCTGGGCGGCCGCTGAAGCGACCGACGACGAGCACCATCTGGCGAGGCATCCCCTCCTGGTGGCGAAAGCGGGGCAGTTGGCTGAGTGATGGCGGTTTGCCGGATTGGCAAAGAGGCGTTCAGATGGACCTCTGGTCGGCATTTGCCCCGCAGCTCAGCGCCGGCGTTGACCGTCCGCCCCTGGGCCGCTATACTTCACCCCACTTTGCTACACCGGAGGCAGCAGGTATGGGCATCAGCGTTGGCATGGTCGGTCTGGGAAGTTTCGGTTCGCAGTTTGCACCGCTGTTCAAAGCGCACCCTCACGTGGACCGCATCGCGCTCTGCGACCGCGAACCCGAGCGCGTCGCGAAGTTCGCCGAACGCGATTTCTTTCAGGACAAGTTCGACCCCTCGGACGCTTTCTACTCGCTCGAGGACATCTGCGAGGCCGACCTCGACGCTCTGGTGATCATCACCCAGCCGTGGCTCCACGCCGCGCAGTGCATCCAGGCGATGGAGTCAGGCAAGCACGTCTACAGCGCCGTGCCCATCGTCAGCCTGCCGGACGCGGACGAGATACTGGACTGGTGCGACCGGCTGGTGCAGACTTGCACGCGCACCGGCATGATCTACATGCTGGGGGAGACGACCTACTATCGCCCGCAGACGATGTACTGCCGCCGCCGGGCGGAGGCCGGGGACTTCGGCGAGTTCGTCCACGCCGATGCGCAGTACTTCCACGACGTGGACGATCCGGGCTGCAACCTGCGGGACGTCTACCGCCACCGGACCGCCAGCACCGCCGGGCAGCAGTGGAAGGAGCAGGCGGCCGAACGCTACCAGGGCACGTGGGGCGGCCCCATGCACTACCCCACCCACTCGGTCAGCGGGCCGGTGTCGGTCATGGGCGCGCACGTGACCCGCGTGACCGCCCACGGGCAGAAGGACGAGACCGGGGATCCGTTCTTCGAGCACGGCTTCCGCAACGAGGCGGCGTTCTTCGAGATGAGCAACGGGGCGACCGCCCGCGTCGCCGAATGCCGCAGGATAGGCCACACGGGCGAGGAGATGTTCCGCGTCTTCGGCACCGAGGGCTCGTTCCGCGAGGACAATTGGGTGACGAAGGAGGGATGGGAGAACCTGCAGGTGGACCAGATGCGGGATCCCCTGCCGGAGGAAGTGGCGGATGCTTACGGGCTGTCCACCGGCGAATCGGCGGCCTACGGCGGGCACGGCGGCAGCCATCCCTACCTGGTCAACGAGTTCTGCCACGCGGTGGCCGAGGGGCGCCAGCCGGCGGTCAACGTGTGGGAGGCAGTGCGCTACATGGCGCCGGGGGTGATGGCGCACAAGTCCGCCCTGCGGGACGGCGAGCCCCTGGAGGTGCCCGACTGGGGGGATGCGCCGACTTGACAGCGGAGAGGAACGACGGCGAAGCGGAGCAGCAACAGCAGAGTAACCGCAGAGGGCGCGGAGGACGCAGAGAACCCAAAGCATCACTTACGGCCGCTCTCGGGCCGACGGAGGACTCATGGCGCGCAGCCCGACGGTCAATCCTCGGGCTCGTGCAGGGCCTCCCGCAGAGGGCCGAGTTTGACCACGATGGTGTGGCCGGCCGGCGCCTGCGCGCGCACTTGCGCAACGACCGCCTCCTTGAAAGCGTCTACGTCTTCGACGGTCCGCGTCCAGTGCACGTGGATGGACTCGCCGCCGGGCACGTTCAGCACCTGGTGACCTGTCTTGCTGTCGCTGCCGGGTTTCATGCGCTTGTAGAGCAGATTGCTCCACCTCTCCTCGCCGGAATCACCCAGCAGTCGAAGACGCGGACGAATGACCGGTATAGGCCGTTCTTTGGTGTTATGGAACAGCGCATTGACCGTACACTTCACCCGCGCTGCATCCGCGAGCTTACAGCCCCGTCCCCCTTCGTCCAAAGGGGCCGCCCTGAATTCCACAACGTCCCATGTGAATACCCCAAGGATCCGCCGGATATAGAGGCCAAGCACAAAAGCCAAGACCGAAGGCAGGCCCAGATACCACAGAGAGTCCCGCAGCACAACGGCAACCGTGGAAAGAGATGCTTCAGTAGGCCACTCGACGACGCATCGCCCCAGGAAGAAACCCACGGCCGATGCGATACCCACGCCTACCAGCCAGAGTATGCCCTTGTTGCGCATCTGTCGCTCACTTCTTAGCGGGAAACCGCCACAGTCGCATGTCTTGCACGACGAAGGCTCCACCGCCCAGCAGTGCCCGGCATCCCCGCTGCCGACCGGCGCGCTTGAGCAGTTGAGCAGTTGATCAGGTGACCGCAGGCGAGCACTTCTCTGGTGTTCGGAGCGGGCCTCGAGGGCTGGACGCGGTTTCCGCTTCTCACCTGCTCACCTGTTCCACTGCTCGCCTGCTCTGCCATTCTTGCTCCGAGCCGGAGCAAGAATGGCTACCCGGCCTGGATTCGAACCAGGAACGGCAGGACCAAAACCTGCTGTGTTACCAATTACACCACCGGGTAGCGGTGAACGGTGAGGGGCAGGGCCTCGGAGGCCGGTCTGCGGCCGGAGCGTGGTGTCGGCTCAGCGGAGCGGCTTAGCTGCCCTCGAACTTGTCCCACAGCTCCAGGGAGGTGAACTCGTCGCCCTGCAGGATGTACTCCCCCTGGACGGTGTCGCGGATGATGGCGCGGGACACGTTCTCGTAGACGTCGCCCACGACCACCTCCCCCTTGCGCACGTTCTGTCCGTCGGGGGTGCGGGAGAAGACCACGTAGACCTCGTTCTCGTGGAAGCCGTGCTGGCTACCGCCCTCGATGAACACGAAGTCGTTGTCGGAGTCCACGCTGATGACCTCGCCGCGGGCGGGCAGCTCCTCCGCCTCGCCGGGTCCCTGGACGGCCTCCCAGTAGCGGTTCTCCCATTGCCCGACCTGGTCCTGCAACTGGGCGACCTGGGCCTTGCGATCGTTGACCTGTTCCTGGAACTTCTGCTGCCACTCCTGGGCGGTTTCCTGCTGCTGGTTGTAGCTGGCCAGCAGGTCCTCGTAGTCCGCCCGCAGCTCAGCCATCTGGTCGCGGAAGTCCTGGATCTCCTGGTTGACCTTCTCGCCCAGGTTCTTCTCGGTCTCCACCAGGTCCTGCTTGGCCTGGGCCAGCCGGCCGGACAGGTCTTCGTTCTGCGAACTCAGGTTCGACACCTCCGTGCTCAGCGCTTCGTAACGCCGCTCGTAGGCGTCAAACAGCCCGCTGAGCTGGTCGAACCCCGCCTGGCCCTCCGCCTGCAGTTCCTGCTGCAAAGGGCTGCTCTCCATCTCGTCCTGGATGTTCTGCAGGTTGGTCCAGCCCAGAGTGGGTGCGATCTCGTTCTGGAATGCAGCGGCGACCCTCAGTTGCTGCGCCACCCTCTGGAACGTCTCCTGGGTATAGCGGATACCGAGTTGGTCGGGGGATTGGGTGGGCAGCTCCCAGTTGCTGTCGCGGAACACAGCGTGGACGCTCTCGTCCAGGGCGGACTGGCTCTGAGCGATTGCCTGCTTGGCGATCTGTAGCTGCTGGTAGAACCAGATGCCGCAGCCCACGCCGGCGAAGGCCAGTATGACGAATACCACCAATGCGACGACGACTCCGGACTGAGAACTCCGTCTCACGGCGGCCATTTCAGTTCTCCCTTAATCACGCGCGTGCGTTCTCCGTTCTGCTCGCCCCGGTTCCCAGGACGGTGCGCATCTCCGCTTTTGTCCATTTACGCCCTTTAAAGTTATACGCAGCCGCACCCTTTGTCAACTCCTCAAGCCCATTTCCTGCCGTTCTGGCTCGTGCCAGAAGCCCTCCTCGGCCCCTCTGCGGCCCGCTGCGCAAAGCCAGCCCGGTTGACACCGGAGGCCGGTGTGTCCAGAATACACGCCCTGAATGTGACCCCTTCCGCGAGGTCCCGCCTTTGGACAAACAGGCGCCAGCGGCCCGATCGCCCGACGCGCGCATAGCCGTCGTCGCCCTCAACCTGCCCCTGAACAGGACTTTCGACTACCTGGTCCCGGAGCCGATGCGCGGCAAGGTGCCGGTGGGCGGCCGCGTGCGCGTGCCGTTCGGCAAGCGCAAGAGCGTGCTGGGCTATTGCGTGGAGCTGAGGCAGGAATCCTCCGTCCCCCCGGACCGACTGCGCCCGCTGGGCAGGTCACTGGATACGGAGCCCCTGATCACGCCCCTGATGCTGGAGCTGGCCCGCTGGATGAGCAGCTACTACCGCTGCTCGCTGGGTGAGGCGCTGC
>JAWOCH010000316.1:0-4430 GCA_046483865.1 Candidatus Brocadiia bacterium
GCACGCCAACAGCACAAGTCCCATCACGACCATCAACGTCTTCACGCGCTTTGTCATCTTTGTCGACTCCGATTGCATAGTCATCGGCTTGCAGGCGCGGTCCGTCGTTGCCATTTGCCTGGCATCCGCCATCGGTCAGTTACCGGCCGCGTTTGTGTCGATGAGGTGATCCACTTCCAGTTCCTTCGCCCGCTGGAACGCGTCGTCCGCCACCTGCCCGTAGTGGGCGGCGCGGCCGTCCATGTGAACGGCGTGCTTGTCGTCGCCCAGATCGCGCAGGCGTGCGGCGCGTTCGGCGTAGATGCGCTGGAGCTGGGGGGCTTCCCTGGCGTCCCGGATGACGAGCTTCGGCTCCAGACGGCGCCAGATGCGGTCCCACTCGGCCTGGAACTCGGCCGGCGCCCCGGTTGCCGCCACGGCGTCTGCCTGCTCGAGCATCGCCTTCGCTTCGTCCAACTGGCCGTGGACGGCCAGGCCCTCGGCGACCGTCAGCAGCAGTCCGAGGTCGTCCCGCTCGCGCTCGGCGAGCTTCTCCAGGTCCTCCAGCCGCCCTGCCGGACGCAACACGATGGGGTTGGGTCCGGGCGAGAGGGCGCGCGGGTCGAACTCGGCGGCGGCAAACGCCCCGGTGCCCTTGCTCTCCAGGTTGTGCAGGGTCATCTCCCTGGCCTGATACACGCCGCTGGTCCCGTAGTACCTCTTGGTGTACCGCGTGGGGAGCAGGGCGCCGCCCACCTGCTGCGGGTTCTCGGCGATGATGTCCGTTGTAGCTTCGGCGAACGGGTCGGCCGTCTCCTCATCGCCGAACTCAAAGGGCTTGGCGAGGACAACGCGCTCGCACAGAAAGCTCTGTGCGTTCACGTAGTACTTGCGTCTCGGACGCGTGGTCCAGGTGAGTTTGAGGGCGTCCTCGAGCGTGTATCGCATCAAACGCCGGCCCGGCGGCACCGGCTTGTCTATGTCGAGGAGGGTGTAGTAGCTCTGCCCGTCCACCTCCTCGATTCCGCCCATGCTGAGGTCTTCTCGGAATGGTCCGAACCAATCGCTCGGGCTGAGGTTGACTATAATCAAAGTCTCGTGGTTCGAACCGTAGGAGCGGCCTCTGTGCGGCCTGCCTGCGGCGAGCATGGCGGTTGAGCCGGCCTTCCGCGAGAAGACCTCGCCACCGCGGAACAGACGCCAGGCGTTGTCCTCGCTGCTTGGCGAGGCATCCGCCGCACTCATCGGCCGGCCGGTGAACTGGATGAACGAGTCCGGCGCCATGAAATTGAAGGGCATCCCCTGCCAGTCGCCCTCGATGGGCACGGTCATCTTGTGGCCCAGGACACCTTCCAGGTCGCCCATGGTGTCGGCCCGCGCCTGCATGGCGTTGATGAGCGAGTCAACGGTCATCTCAGGCGGCGAAGTCTGGGCCAGGGCGCCTCGGGCGCTCAGATGGAGCACGGCACCCGCCACACAGACAAGGGCTATGGCAATCAACGGCACAGTCCACTTCAGATTCTCCGTCCTAAACATGGTCGGCTCCTCGACAGCAGTTGCCAATGATGGGAATCAACTCAGGTCTTACTCTCATCCCCTCACTCGAACTCCTCCGGTATGCCCCACGTCAGGCCGTCGTAGCCTTCCCCTTCGCCCTTGTACCAGGTCCCGGGGCCGGGCTCGGAGTGCAGGCGGTATCCGCCGCGCCAGGTGTCCCACCACGGCAGCATTGCTCCGCCGGCCACGGCGCAGTCCGTCTTCGAGGGACTGCCCCAGTGTTCCTTGGTATTGCAGCGGTGACACTTGGCATACGAGAAGAACTCGTCCGGCACGTCTGGGTCAGCGCTGTCGTGCTCAGCGTGGTACGGATTGTCTGGATCGGTGCCCAGCATCGGCGGCGTGCCCTCGCATTCGTAGATGTCATCCAGGTCATCGGGCAGACCGTCCTCGCTGATGCGCGGGTTGGGTATGTAGCCGTATCGCACCCACGGTCCCTTCGTTGCTCCCCCGGAATGCAGGTGCGGCCTTACTTGGCCGTCGGCGTAGGTCAACCCGACACCATATTGGCCGACTCCCTTCAGCCATCTGACGTCAGGGCGCTCTTTCGCACACCACTGCACCGCGAGGTCAACGAATAGCGCATTTGCCCCGTCTGCGTGGTTGGCTGGCTCGGGGCCATACTTGGTGCACATCTCGATCCCGTCCGCCAGCACGGCCCGTGTGGGCGGCGAGTTCTGGTGTATCCTGCCCTCGTCGAGGAAGTAGGCGATCTCCTCTATGCCCCACCAGTCCACCGGTGGGCCATCCGGGTGCGGCAGATGGCACTTATGTGGCCAGTCATCCCCCTTTCCCTTCTCCAGGAAGTGCGGGTTCCGCGCATGGGGGGTGTCAAGATCCGGGCAAACAAGCGTCTGCGAGTCCTTGATGTAGCCCTGGTTCAGAGCGATGGCCAGTGTCTCACACGAGAAGTCGACCAGCGTGCACCCGCCCAGGTTCCAGCGGTCGCCGTGATCCATCCTGAAGCTGGCCAGTGCCAGACCGAGTTTGCGCACATTGCCGGCACAGCTGACCTGGGTGGCCGCGTCGCCAGCCTTGACCACGGCTGGGATGAACAGGACCATCGAAACGCAAACAACCGCCAGAATGGCCAGCAACTCGACACGGCAAAACGCTCGTCGCATGACGTACCTCCCCCGCAGTATCCGTGTGGTGGAAATGAAGAACGAGGAGCCAACCCTACAAGGCATAGCTGCCGTTTCCTGTTGGTCCCAGGATCGCCCCTCAACGTTCCCAGGAATGCAATAGAATGCTACCTGGCGCGGCGCAGTATGTCAAGGAAGGAATCCATTCGCCCTTGTTGCTGCTATTCGCGATGGACTGGTCGGCCGGCAAGACTCCTGACTGCCTCACTGCGCCCCGTGTCCACGTCCAGATGGGCCTCAGTACCCGCCGCCGGCGACTCGCGTTCATCCCGTGAAAGAGCCGATCCGCCACTGGACTGTCGGCCCGGCCACCCCGAAGGCAGACAAGCGCCAAAGGCCCAAGGAAGACCTGGCTTGCCCCCATTTTATGTGCCACTTGCTATGAGAGAGTTTTGTTGTTCGGCGCGCGCGTGTTCCGGAAGGGCGAGGGAACCGAGCCCTGGAGGAACACGCGCCTCGGCAAACTCCGCCGGGGTCAGATACCCCAGCGAGCTGTGCGGCCGCTCCCGATTGTAGTGGCGCCGCCACTGCTGTGCCAGCGCCGCGGCCTCCCGCACGTCCCGGAACTCCTCGGCATTCAAAAGCTCATCCCGCAGCCGGCTCTGAAACGCCTCCGCATACGCATTCTCCCACGGCGCCCCGGGCTCCACGTAAAGCGCCCTCACCGCGGCACGCTCCAGCCAGCGGCGGATTGCCCTGGCAATGAACTCCGGGCCGTTGTCGGAGCGGATGTGATCGGGCACGCCGCGCACCGTGAAAAGCCGGATGAGCTCGTCCTTGACCTGCTCGGCCTTGATGCTCCTTTCTACCTTCAGGGCCAGGCATTCCCTGGTGAACTCGTCCACTATGGTCAACCACTTCAGCGGGCCGCCGCCGGCGGTGCGGTCGTGGACGAAGTCCCATGCCCACACGTGGTCCTTCCTCTCGGGCCTTCGGCGGACGCAGGCGTTCTCGCTGGTGCCGAGCCTGCGCCTTTTGCGCTGCCTTTTGGGCACTTTGAGGCCCTCTCGGCGCCAGAGCCGATACACCCGCTTGCGGTTCACCCGCCAGCCCTCACGGCGAAGTAGGGCCCAGATGCGGCGGTAGCCGTAGCGGGGATTCTTCGCCGCCAGTGCGGTCATCCGCTTCACTAGCCTTTCTTCATCTTTCGCTCTCCTGGGCCGGTAGCGCTGGGTGGAGCGGGGCTGGCCCACCACTTTGCATGCCCGGCGCTCGGAAACGCCCAGCCTCCGCTGGGCGCGCCCGATGGCGGCCCGCTTCCGGGCCGGGCTCAGTCTTTTCCCTCAAGGGCCTCCTTCAGGATCGCCTTGTCCAGCTCCAGCTCACCGATCAGGCGCTTCAAACGGCGGTTCTCCTGCTCCAGCTCTTTGAGCCGCTTCACCTCGTCGGGCTTCATCCCGCCGTACTGCCGGCGCCAGCGGTAGTAGGTCGCCTCGCTGATCTGGAGCTTGCGGGCGATCTCGTTGATGCTCAGGCCCGCGGCCAGGTCGGCCTCGGCGTCCCTGAGCTTACGGATTATCTGCTGCGGCGTGTGCTTCTTTCCCTTCATGAGAGCCTCCTTGCTCAGAACTATACCATCGAGACTCTCTCACAGCATGTGGATCATATTTCGGGGAGCACACCAGACCCGCACCATCAGCCTACCGTTCATTCGTCAGGCTCCCCGATGTTGAGAGTGATGGTGACCCTCTCGGCGTCAAGCGGACCCGGGTTGTCCCAGCCGCACATGTGGGCAATCCTCTTGATGGC
>JAWOCH010000390.1:0-10629 GCA_046483865.1 Candidatus Brocadiia bacterium
CTGAGCATGGGGTAGGTCCGGCGTCCTCGCCGGACAAGGCGCGGCAAGACGCCGCGGCTGCCGCGTCATAGAGCGAAGGCCGCAAGATGGAGGAGGGCCTTAAGAGGCCGGCAGGAGAGTGAACGTCAACACGAGCGGGGCCGCCGACGGCGCGGCGTCCGCGCAACGGAAGGAAGGAGCGACAGATGCCGGAGTTTACGAACCCGTTTGTCGGCAAAGTGCCGGACCGGAAACTGACCAGGGGAGAGCTGATCCGTGCCATCCGGCTCAACATCGCAGCCGAGCACGAGGCCGTCCACATCTACATGGCCCATGCGGAGGCCACCGACCATCCGCTGGCCAAGAAGGTGCTGACCGACGTGGCCGACGAGGAGCGCGAGCACGTGGGCGAGTTCCAGCGCCTGCTGAGCATACTGGCCCCGGACGAGGACGAACTGGTGGCCGACGGCATGGCCGAAGTAGATGAGATGGCCGCCGAGCTGGGCGGCGAGAAGATGAAATCCGAAGGAGGGGATGACGGGGAAGATGTTCCAACCGTGGGGGATCTGAAGGAGTAACACCGCACGTCTGCCAGTCGCGGTGCGGGGGCGTATCGTCAGGAAAGGGGGGAACCAATGTCTCATCACCATCTGGCTCGCGAGGACGCACCGTTTGGGGATGACGTTTGGGAGCACATAGACAAGGCCGCCATAGAGACCGCCAGGGGGCAGTTGAGCGCGCGGCGCATGTTGCACGTGGAGGGTCCCTACGGGCTGGGGCTGAAGGCGCTGGGCGGGCCGGACGAACTGGTCCACGAGGAGGACGAGATGGCCGCCGCCGTCTCGGCCGCCTGCCTGGTGCCGCTGGCAAGCATCCGCAAGGGATTCACCATACCCATGCGCGATATAGCGGCCCACGAGCGCGGGGGTGTGCCCTTCGGGGCGCCCCAGGTGGCCCACACCGCCATCGCCTGCGCCCGGCGGGAGGACCAGATCCTGTTCAACGGCTCGGACGCCCTCGGCGTGGCCGGCCTGCTGAATATGGACGGGTCGGCGAGCGTCGAGCTGGGCGAATGGGCCGAGCCGGGGGCGGCCATGGAGGATCTGATAAAGGCGGCCACGGCCCTGGACGACGCCAGCTTCCACGGGCCCTACGCCCTGGGCCTGTCGCCCGAGCGCTACAACCTGCTGTTCCGCCGCTACCGGCAGGGCAACATGGTGGAGATCGAGCACGTGCGCAACCTGGTGACCGACGGGGTGGTCAAGGTGCCGGCCCTCGACTCCGGCGGCGTGATGGTCGCCAGCGGCCGCCAGTTCGCCACCATCGTCCTGGGCCAGGACCTGAGCGTCGGCTTCATCGGCCCGGCGGACGGCAACTACGAGTTCGACCTGTCCGAGACGGTGGCGCTGCGCGTGGCGCACCCGGGCTGCATCTGCGTGCTGAGATAGGCTGGGACGCGAGGACTCGCCGGCCGGTCAGCCGGCAGAGGCGGGCGCGAATGTGCCGCTGTAGGTGGGGCCACCTATCAGCGAGCGTGCGCATTGCGCATCCACCTCCTGCAGGCCGGCTTCTGTCATCAAGCGCCGGATCTCATCCGGCTGCATGCCGTGGTCTTCCCTGGTCGGCTCGCGGATGAACAGGCGGCCGTCCGGCTTCAGCACGGGTGCCAGCGCCTGCAGGACGGGCATCCGCGCGCCCTCCTCGATATCGTGCAGCGTGAAGTGCATCACCGCCGCGTCGAAGGCATCCTCGGGCAGGTCGAGACGGGATATGTCCCCGGCGCGGAGCGTGACGTTCCCCAGCCTTCGGAGCCGCTTGCGCGCCACACGCGTCCATGCCTCCGACAGGTCCACGCAGGTCAGGTGGCCGCCGTCGGCCAGGCAGCGGGCAAGGTGCCGACTGAGCGCCCCCGACCCCGACCCCAGTTCGATAACCGCCTCGTCCGCGCGCAGGCCCAGGCTCTCGGCATAGCGCCGATACCACGGGCTCAGCAGGTAGTGCTGCACGAACCCGTGCAGGAACATCTCCAGCCGGCTCGGGTTCTCGAAGGCCATCGTCCCCCCTTCTTGCCCGGTGGGCTCAGAGCTGCTGCTCGAACATCTCCTCGGCCGTCTCGCCTTCGGCCACCTTCACCACCGGGCCGCTCATGGTGATGGCATAGTCGGTGCCGATCCGGATGCGCAGCCGCCCGCCGGGCATGTGGACGGTCACGTCCTCGTCGCACAGCCCCAGCCGGTGGGCCACGGCGGCCGAAGCGCTGGCGCTGCTGCCGCTGGCCAGCGTGTAACCCGCCCCCCGCTCCCAGATCTCGATGCGCACGTTGGCCCGGTCCATCACCTCCATGAACTGCACGTTGGTGCGGTTGGGGAAGCGGGCGTCGGTCTCGATGTGCGGCCCCAGTTCGCGGGCCTCCTCGGCTGAGACCTGTTCGGTCGGGATGACGCAGTGCGGGTTGCCCACCGTGGCCGCGCAGAAGGTCACCATGCGCCCCTCCACGTCCATCTGCTCGTTGATGACCTCGCGGGGTGGCCCCTCGACGGGGATTTCCTCGCTGTGGAAGCTGACCCTGCCCATCTGGACGGTCACGGCGCGGCCGTCGCCGGTGACCTGTGCCTCGACAGGGCCGCCGGCGGTCTCGATGGTGAACGGCTCCTCCCTGACCGAGTGCAGTTCCCACAGGTGCCGGGCGAAGATGCGCAGCCCGTTGCCGCTCTTCTCCGCTTCGCTGCCGTCGGGGTTGAAGATGCGCACGCCGAAGTCGCACTGCTCCGACGGCAGCGGCCCCAGCAGTATGCCGTCCGAACCCACGCCGAAGTGGCGATGGCAGACGAGCCGGATCTCCCGCTCGGTCAGCCCGCCGTGTGCCTCCGCCGGGTCCAGCACGATGTAGTCGTTGCCCAGTCCGTGGTACTTAGCGAATCTCACCGCAGGTCCTCCATGCCGAGGTGTTGGCTTCACATCAGCACAGGGTGACGCGAGTCGCCGCGCTTTTCAACTGCCGGCACCGGTGGCGTCAGGACATGAGCCGTATGCAGTTGCCGGAGATGTAGCGCGCGGCGTCGGTGCAGAGGAAGGCGATGATCTCGGCCACGTCGTGGCAGTTGACGGCGGTGCGCTTGTGCCAGTCCTCCAGGTCTCCCCGCACGGCGGCGAGGGCGTCTTCGAACTCCATGTGCTCGGTGGGGCCGGGGGCGATGCAGTTGACCGTGATTCCGCGGCCGAACTCCGGCAGGCCGAAGGCGCGCGTCATCCAGGCGCGGGCGGCCTTGCCCAGGCAGTAATCGGGCGCCAGGCCGGCCGTGTCCTTCATCTCCGTCGCGTTCTCCATGCCCAGGTGCACGATGCGCCCCCAGCGCTGCTTGCGCATGTGCGGGACCACCTGCTGCATGGTCAGCAGGGCGCCGTCTATCTCCGCCGTCAGCACATCGCGCCACTGGTCGAGCGGCACGTCGGTGTAGTCGCCGGGCTCCCAGCCGCCGCCGGCGTTGTTGACCAGGATGTCCACCCGGCCAAACGCGTCGCGGGCGGCGTCCACCAGGGCCTCCACCTGCTCCGCGTCGCGCGTGTCGGCGGGCTGGATGATGGCCGCCCCGCCCAGCTCCTCGGCGGCGGCGGCGATGCGTTCGGCGTGCTTCTGGACGGCCTTCAACTCCTTCTTTGTGCGATGATGGGTGCCGTAGTTGAGGACGACGTTTGCGCCCTCTCGTGCCAGCCGCAGCGCCGTGCTGCGCCCGATGCCCTCGTGACACGATCCGGTAACCAGAGCCGTCTTGCCTTCCAGTTCCATGCATCTGCTCCCTTGCCAGGTGCCGGGCTGCGGCCTTCTCAGTCGCCGTAGCGTATCTGGCTGTAGCAGAAGCCGGTCTGCCGGCGGGCCTCCTGCTCCTGGATCCACCGGTCCAGTCCGACCTCACGCTGCCTCATGCCGTCGGCGATCAAGTTGGGATAGCGGCGGGCCAGTTCCTGCACGTGCTCGCAGGGGTATTCGTCGCACTGCGAGCAGACCTCCAGGCCCTTCTCCCGCGCGCACTTGCGCATCGGGCACTGCGGCCAGCCGCAGCCGCCGCGGCAGCCCGGACAGGACTCGCCGCTCTCCTCCAGCGCCTCCAGCACCTTCCAGAACTCGCTGAAGTCCTCGTAGACGGACTCCCCGAAGTGCTGGAAGCCCTCCCTGCGGAGCGTCTCGCGCAGCTCTCCGGCCTGCTGCGGGATGCGCGCCACGTTCGCACAGAGCTTGCAGTAGAGGCCGCAGTAGGTCACGTGCTTCAGGTCAGCCATGGTCTCCGTTCCTTCCCTATCTCCTTGCGCCTGATCCACGCCGGCCGCCGCGCGGCACAGCTTCAGGAAGTCTCGCCGTTCCATCGGCGGCTCCGGATCAGCGCGGGCCAATGTCCTGCGAAGCGCGCCAGAGCGCCATGCCCGAGGCGTCCTTCATCACGAAGTCGCCGGCCCCATGCGGGCCCATGCCGATGGCCAGACGCTCGTTCTTCTCCCTGTCGTAGAAGGCCAGGCCGGCGTTGCCGCCTTCCCTGGCGACGCCGACGGTGAACCGGGCCCGGCCGGCGCCATCGTAGAGGTCAAGGTGGTTGGTCTTCTCCCACGCGCCGAGGGCCAGTTGCGTCGTCTGGTCGGCCCCGTTGATCACAATAGCGGTCTGCTCGTCCGGCAGCATCCCCACCACCATGCGGCGATTGCCTTCCTTGTCGCGCACCACAAGGCCGGTGGCGTCGGCACGGGCGCCGAGGGTCGCCAGCTCACGGCCCTGCTCGTCCACGACGACGAACGCCCTGGCGCGGATGACACCCTCAGCGGACGCCGCGTGGGCGCCGCCCACAACGGTTCCCAGAACGGCCTGTGCGGCAAAGCCGCCGATGAGGGCGGCGGCCACGATAACTGCCAGCGTACCTATGCGGTTGCGTTCCACGTCACCCTCCTGCTTTGCTGGTTCACACGCTCTCGGCCTGCGTCTCGCCGAGTCTATTCAAGGCCGCCTCGATACTGCCGATGGCGGCTTCGTACTCCGCTCGGGCGCGCCGGAGCAGTTCGGCTGCCCGTTCGCGTCGCGTCTCGGGTGGCATCTCCTCCTCGTGCCCCAACTGCGCCACCGCATCCAGCGCGTCCGCTTCGGCTGCGAAGTGCTCGGCCGCCTCCTGCATTGCCTGCCGGGCGTCGGGGTACCTGGGCGCGATCTCACGCATGAACTCGGCAGCGGCCTGCCGGCGATCCCGAGTGACGCTCAGGCAGTAGCCGCCCCGCGTTGGGGGATTGGCGATCCACCACTCGTACGGGTCGGGGCCCTTCCGGTAGCGGGGATTGGCACGCTGCTCCGGCGTGGTCGCCTCCAGCCGGTGGCCCGGCTCGCGTCCGTGCCGCACCGCCTCCCTCAGCGCGGCCAGCTCGGAGGCCCGCGCGTCCAGGCTTCCTGTCTTCTCGCCCAGGACGAGGATGCCAATCGCGGGGCTGATGCCCAGGCAGCCCCCCATGCGTTCCTGTGGGGCGCTGACATACTCATCGCCCCGCATGTCGGGGTAGGAGCCGCGCCCGTAGAAGGGCCCCAGGGCATCGTCGAAACCGCACACGACGTCCCATTCGGCGTCTGTGAACGCGTGCCACACCATCACCGCCCGGCCGGCGCGCAGCTCGTCTTTGACGCAGGCCACCAGCTCCGGCAGGCGCGCGTCCACGTCCTCCTGTTTGTCTCCCAGGTAGAGATGCTCCGCCTCGTAGCCGAAAAGCGCCGCCACTTCGGGTTCGTCCATCGGCGCGCTGCACGTCGGCGCGCAGGGGCACGGCCCGGCCAGGCGGAACGCCATGCCGGAGATGCCCTGCACGTAGGCGGCCGAGTAGTCCTCGCCCCGGTGCGACATGACCACGCGGAGCGCCTCGAACATCGGATCGGCGAACTCGTAGGGCGGGACGCCTCCGAGGACCGCCCTCCGCCCGGCCGCCTCCGCGGCGGCCCGGAGCATGTCCGCCGCCCGGTTCAGCTCGGCCAGGCCGGCGCGCTCCGCCTCGATGCCTTCGCGCAGCACACCGGCCAGGACGGCGATGCGTTCAGGCGTTCTGAGCCGCTCCTGCAGGCTCATGCCGGTGCCTTCGTTCTCGTGCACAAGGCGGTCGTATTCGTGATAGGCTTCGAAGGCGCGCTCGTAGTGCTCAGCGGCCGCACGGAGGGCCTCAGCAGCATCCCCGCCGAGCACGTCGGCCGCCGAATGCAGCCGGTCCGCGCAGCATTTGCGCGCCGCCAGCCGCTCGAACGTCGCCCAGCAGAACCACTCGCTCCGGTCCTCGAAGTCCTTCGTCGGGTCCTCGACATCGGCCAGGTACGTCTCGAGGGCCGCCATGCCGCGCGGCGCGCCGCCCTCGACGTGCGGCGACGCGATCCGGGCGGCCCGCAGGACGGCCCCGTAAGCGATCTGCCGTTCGGGCACGGGCGTGCCCGTTCTTCTGAGCACGGCACACCTGTCCACGGGGTGACCGCCGCCCAGGTCCATCCAGCCGGAGGCCGGTTCGCCCTCGAACAGGAACTGCGCCCTGCCTTCCTGGACGCGGTAGCCCTTGATGAGCCCGCCGTCGCCGAGTGTGGCGGCCACGGGCTCGCCGGCGTCTATGTGCTCCGTGATCATCGCCCACAGGGCCGCTGAATCCCCGAATGGCACCGATGGGACCTCGAAGCCGAGCCGGCGCGGCAGCCAGTCGAACTGGTCGAGCCCGAGCGCGGCGACGTGCCATCTGTCGTAGTCGTAACGGAAGCTGAAGGCCCAGCCGGAGCCGGCGACCAGCTCGCAGAAACCGACATCCGCGCCCTCCTGCTGCATCAGGTAGGTAATCGCCACGGGCAACATGCCGCCCCAACTGCCCTCGGGCAGCTCGACTGCGTCCAGCGACACGTCCTCCAGGACCTTCTCCACGCCCTCTCCGGCCGACCTCAGTTCCTCTGCCATCTGCTGCGCCTCCTCGCGCGAAACGCCGTGCGCGATGATCTCGATTCCGTTTATCTCCGGGCTCTGCACCCGGGGGACAAAGGCCACTGACAGCGAACCGTCGGCGACCTGCACGTCCTCTACAGTGCGCACGACGGGCCGCGCCAGACCGCCGCCGGCCGCGAAGGGGTCGAACTCCTCCAGCACCGGCTCGCCTTCGACCACGACCGAGAAGACGCGCTGCCCCGGGCCGGTGATGCCGTCCCACGTCTCCGCGAAGTGCAGCCGCACCGAGTACCTGCCGTCCGGCACGGCGAACTCGTATCTCTCCACGCCGTAGCGCTCGTGCAGGTAGACGCCCGGCGCGTCGGTGCCTTCTATCTGCAGGCCCTCTCGCAAGACGGTCCCACCGCCCACGACTCCCCACCGGACGTTGCCGACGAGCGATCGGTCCGGCAGCCAGGTGCGGCCCGCCCCGTCCACGTACTGCTCCGCCGCTCCGCAGTTCACGCGCAGCACAGCATGCGGCTCCTGCGCTGCAGCCAACCCGCAGAGCAGCGCCAGGCCAAGAGCCGACAACACCCGTAGCTTCCTCATATGAATGCTCCTTTCACCCGCGTAGGCCCATCACACCCTTACCAAAACGCCGCTCGGCGAGCTGCCTCGCCGTGGCCTCCTCCAGTTCCGCGAGGCACTTCAGCACCCGGACCTCGCGCCGCTTCACCCTCTTCGTGTCTGTCGCGTCCATCTCTACCCCCTGGCCGACGTGGCCCGTCAGAAGTGCCAGCCCGGGCAGAACATGACCTTCGGCTGCTCGGCCAGCCATGCCTTCAGGCCGACCTCCCTCATCCGCTTCATGTTCTCCACGGCCAGATGGTGGTGCTCGTATCCGTCGGCGGCGAATGCCTCGAGCTTCTCGCAGGGGAACTCGTCGCACTCGAAGCAGTAATCATGTCCCTTCTCCCGTGCGCAGGGCAGGAACTCACAGCCCGGACTCCAGTGCTCGTCGAGCGGCCCGCGGCAGCCCGCGCACTCCTTCTTCTCCGTCAATATCGTGCAGCGGGCGCAGTTGAGCCCGCAGACCGATATGTCCCACTCCTCGCTCGCCATGCTTCCGGTTCTCTCCTTGTGTATCTCCACAGATGTCGGGCAGCCTATACCCGTAACGGCCTTGTGTCAAGAGCAAAACGGCGGGATCCTCGGATTTCTCCGTGTCATCGCGCCGGGGGGAAGCTCGACATCAGGTTACGCCCCCGGCGTCCTGCTGGAAGGGCTCGGGCACGTCCGCGCCGAGCGCAAGGGCGATGCGGGACAGGGCGCGGAGCCCGGCCGCCTCGGCGGTCCTTGCGGCGCGCAGCGCTTCCAGGGCCGTCTCCCGGCGGGAGGCGTCGTGCAGGCGCTTGCCCATCGCCTCTCCCTCGGCTGGATTCATGGGGAACAGCTCGGACACTTCCGTGAGCCGCGTGGCAACGGTCCCGTAGTGCTCGGCCGCTTCGGCCAGGTCGTCCTCCAGGTCATCCCGGTCCAGTCGGCGGCGGGCCTCCTCCAGGAACTCGGCGGCGTGGCGCCGACACTCGGCCCAGCAGGCGGCGTTGTAGGCAAAGCCGTGCCCGGCCACCTCGTCCTCAAGCATAGCGTCGGGCTCCTCCAGAGCGGAGATCCACTGATCGTAGCCCGCCACTCCGGTGGCGTACTCGCCCCCGTGGCCATACTGGCCGGCCGCCACCTCGAGGGCGAACTCGAGCGCCTCCCGCACGGTGGTCTCGTCCTCGGCCGGCTCACCGGGCCTGACGATCAGCAGGTAGTGCGCGCCGATGCCGGTGTCGCCCAGCTTGCTGTGGTGGATGCGGCCGATGCTGTCGTCGAAGTCGAGGAACAGGTAGTTGCCCTCATTGTCGTAGCCGTAGACTACGTAGTAGTCCGGGATCTTCATCTCCCAGCCGATGATAGGCAGGCCGGCGTCAATGGCCTCTTTCGCGCGCTGGAAGTGCGCCTCCCGCTTCGCGGCGACCTCATCATCGCCAGAGAGGGCCAGCAACTGCTCGATGTCCAGCCCCGCGTTGCCGGCCAGGCCGTTGCACCGGTGGTCCTGCCACGCGGTCGGACCGCTGGGACAGAGGGCGCTGTGCACGTTGAGGGCGAAGGCGAAGCCGGACGCCCCGTAGAGCCACGCCGGCGAGTGCTCCAGGCCCAGGTAGCGCGAGCAGGCGACGTAGCCGCCCGGCTGGGTCATCCAGGACGGGAAGCGTTCCAGCCCCTCGATCCACGTCTTGCCGTCTTCTTGCTGCACGTTCGCGTTCATCGTCTCGTCCACGTACCAGTTGTAGTAGTTCGCCAGGTGGTCGCGCAGGTAGAGGACCAGGCAGCGCGCGAGCCATCCTTTCTCCTTGTAGTCGTCCGGCGCGCCGAGTTCGCCATCCGCCGCGCCGTCCAGCCATGCCTCCAGGCGTTCGAGCATGGCGCGGACCTTCGGCCGGTCGTCCGGGTTACCGTCGCCCCAGACCACCGGCCCGCCGGGCTCGTGCCACTCGCCGACGGCGTGCCCCTCGGCGATGCTGCGCAGCAGTAGTTCGTGGCTGTGGTCAAAGCTCCAGAGCTGGTCAGGTCCCAGACGGTGTCCATGATTAGCGATTCCAGGGATGTCAGTTCCGGCGGCCTCTTCCCTGGCATGGTTCCCGGCCTCCGGGCTATCAACTATAGGAGTAGTTGGTCAGTGCCGGCGCATTATACACGCGTTTGGCCGCCTGCCAACTACGTCTTTAGTTTCTCCTCGGGTGCCGGTGCATGGGGCGGGCCGGTGCCTTTCAAGCCGCCGCGAAAGCCCCGGTTGCACGCCTCCAGACCGAAACGTATCATATTCAGCCCGCACGTCCGCTGTGTCGCGTTTCTGTCGCATGGGATTTGCAGTTAGGTGCCCTTGTGAGCGGAATCTGTGCCACTTCGGAGCCAGACACCCATGTCACCCGCCAGTGAGTTCCTTTTTGCCGTTGGGCGTCCCTCCGCACCGCGATCATCCGTATGGAAGCTGCACGTGCAGCGTAATAATATCTATATCAAGCCGCGCATGACTGGTTGCGACGCCAAGGTAAGCCTCCACGAGTCCGGCACGGGCATGTACGCACTGACCACCAATTGGCCGGGTGGCTTCGGGGGCGCCGACAGCCAGATGCGCACCTGGGCATTTGCCCAGCCGAACGGGCGAAGCTCGGTGCACGTGCTCCGCGTCATCATCCCGGCCAGCGAGCTTCGGCCGCTCAGGCCGCAGGAGGATCTCGGCGCCGTGACATGGCTGGAGGCGCCTCCGGCGGGCGAGGCGGCGCTGGTTGACTGCTTCCTGACCCCGCCGGTGAGTAGCTGCCCCGGCGCGGATTCATGCCCCTACGACCAGCTTGCCTCGCTGCAGCTACGCGACCATCGCTGGTTCCTCGCCATGTCGCACACCGACGCCGTCAGCAAACGCACTTCCCGCGCCATTGCGGAGGCGCGGGAACAGGCGAAAGCGGCTGCGCGGGCGAAGAAGCTGCGCCCGAATCCTGCCTATCGGGCAGCGTTGTTCGTGGATGGGGCCGGCGAGGCCAAGGGGCTCATCGAGATGGCCCTGTTCAGCGGCGCAGCAAGGCAGCAGGGGGCTTAACCGGTCGCGAGCGACGGACTGCCCACCGATCAGCCCCGACCGCTCCAGCAGTAGGTGCACAGGTCGGCCACGGGCAGGCCGAAGGCCTCTATC
>JAWOCH010000082.1:0-6211 GCA_046483865.1 Candidatus Brocadiia bacterium
CGTCCGCGTGCCGGCCGAACAGGAAGCTGCTGAAGACCCACTCCCGGCCCGGCCCCACCACGATAAGATCCTGTTCCTCGGCCATGTTCAATACCCCACCCACGACCCCGGCAGCACGTAATACGCGTGGTTCGGCGGCAGCCCCCAGCCGCTCGGCCTGCTTGGAGAGCAATTGCCGGGCTTCCTCTTCCTCCAGGCCCGATTGGGGGCGCAGCACGTGCACCAGAACGGCTTCAGTCATGCGTTCGCGCCGTAGCGCTTTGACCACGGCCATTCGGTCCTCATTGCCCCCCGGCAGGCCCACAGGCACGATCAGCCGCTCGACCTGGTCCAGCTCTCCCCGCGATTTCAGCACGGCCGTGGCACATCCGGCTCCGTGCAACACCTTGTTGACCACCCGGCTCTTCTTGACAGCCAGGGGAGTGACCCGCCCGAACCATCCCATGATGATCAGGTCCGCTTCCACGTCCTCGGCGGCGTTGAGGATGGCTTTGGGGATCGACTTTGCCGTGGCGGCCAGCGGCTTGGCGACCCTCCCCAGCCGCGTGGCCAGGTGAGTCATGTCCATCACCAGTTGTGAACTCCTCCGCCACGAGGCGGCCCGTTCCGGGAAAGGGGCCTCGGTGGTCACGTTCACGATGTGCAGCACCGACGAGGTATCGGTCAGGAGGCATCCCAGGCGGATAAGCTGGTCGGCCGTCTCCGGGTTGGAGACGCTGATAAGCACGTGGTCGTGCCGCTTCACGCCGATCTCGGCTCTCTCAAGCTGCTGGGACTGCTCATTCATTCGGTCTTGTCCAGGCGTTTCTGGACCTCCAGATTCAGAAGCAAAACGTTGACCCTTCGCTGGCCGAAAACGCCGAGAAACCTGCCCTCCGTGTGCTCTTCAACGAGCTCTTCCAACTCAGAGCGGGACAGCCCCGTGGCGCGAGTCACGCGCGGGAGCTGCAGCCGGGCGGCGGCCGGCGTAATGTGGGGGTCGAGGGCCGAACCCGACTCGCTCACCCATCCGACCGGCACCCGCTCCGCCGGAATGCCCTCCGCTTCCAGCGTTTCAAGCCGCTGCTGGACTCTCGCGGTCAACCCCTCGTTCAGCGCCCCCAGATTCTGCGAGCCGGAGTCCATGCCGTCGTAGCCCTTGGAGGAGGGCCGGGGGTGGAAGAACCGTCCGGCCGCGAACTGCTGCCCGATGAGCCCGGAACCCACGGCCCGGCCTTCGTATTCCACCATGCTCCCGCGCGCCTGCGCCGGCCACAGTGCTTGACCCGCCACAGTGATGGCCGCCGGATAAGCCACCGAACAAAGCACCACGCCGGCCACGAGCAGGCGCAGAGACACGCTAAGATGACGCGGCCACGGTGCGGACTCAGGCGCCTCCACCACCTCCACCACCTCGGATGTTTCCGCCTGCGGCACTTCCTCCGCAGCAGCCGCCGGCTCGGAGTCGGCCGCCCTTTCGTCCTCCGGCGGCCCGTCTTCCCGTTTGTCCTGTTCATCGGCCATATTCCGATGCTCGGATGAGAGTCTCTATTGGCTCAGAAGAATCCCAGGTAAACCAAAAGCGTATCCAGCAGCTTGATGCTGATAAAGGGGGCTATGAAGCCGGCGCCGCCGTAGAGGAGCAGGTTCCTGGTCAAAAGCTTCGCCGCGCTGACCGGTTTGTACTCCACCCCGCGCATCGCCAGAGGGATGAGGAACGGGATGATCAAAGCGTTGTAGATGAGCGAGGCGATGATGGTGCTCTGGGCCGAGTGCAGATTCAGCAGGTTGATCTTGCCCAGTATCGGCGCCCCCGTGGCGAAGATGGCCGGCACCAGGGCGAAGTAACGGGACACGTCGTTGGCGATGCTGAAGGTGGTGAGCGAACCGCGCGTCATCAGAAGCTGCTTGCCGATGCCGACCACCTCGATCAGCTTCGTGGGGTCGGAGTCCAGGTCCACCATATTGCCGGCCTCCTTGGCGGCCATCGTGCCGGCGTTCATCGCCAGGCCCACGTCGGCCTGGGCCAGCGCGGGAGCGTCGTTGGTGCCGTCCCCGGTCATGCCCACCAGGTTGCCGGCGGCCCGAATGCGCCGCACCAGGTCGATCTTCTCCTCGGGCCTGAACTCGGCGTAGTACTCGTCGATGCCGGCCTGTTCGGCGATGTAGCGGGCGGTCCTCTCGTTGTCGCCCGTGCACATCACTGCCTTGATGCCCATTTTCTGCAGCTCGGCTATGCGCGCCTGGATGCCCTGCTTAAGCTCGTCCTGCAGCTTGATAAGGCCGATGACCTCCTCATCCACCAGCACGGCCAGGGGCGTGCCGCCCGCGTCGGCTATCTCATTGGCCGCTTCCTCCAAGCCCTTCGGCACCGAAGCTGCCATCTCCTTTATGGCCTCTACCGAACCCTTACGCACTTTCGTCCCGTCGGGCAGGTCAATACCACTGGAGCCGGTTTCGGCGGAGAATTCCACGAACCCTTCCTCCGGCAGAGCGTCCTCGTCCGGCTGCAGCCCTTGCTGCTCCGCCAGGGCCACCACCGAGCGCCCCTCGGTCGTCTGGTCGTAGAAGGACGCCTTCAGCGCCGCGTCGGCGACCTCCTGCTCCTCATGCTCGCCCAGGGGGATGAACTCCGTGGCCACCCTCTCTCCCGTGGTGATCGTGCCCGTCTTGTCCAGGACCAGCACGTCCAGGTCGCCCGCCGATTCCACGGCCTTGCCCGACTTGGCGATCACGTTGTGCCGCGTCACGCGCGTCATGCCGGCGATGCGTATGGCCGACAGCAGGGCGCCCACGGTGGTGGGCATCAGGCCGATCAGGAGCGCGATCTGGTTGGCCACGTCCACCGTCATGTCCACGTAGCGACCGAAGAAGGACATCGTGGTGATGACCAGCATATAGATGAAGGTGAAGCTGGCCAGCAGCAGCGTCAGCGATATCTCGCTGGGCGTCTTCTCCCGGCTGGCGCTCTCCACCAGCCCGATCATCCGGTCCAGGAACGACTCGCCGGCCTCGACGCTGATCTCCACCTTAATCTGGTCGCTCAGCACCTCGGTGCCGCCGGTCACCGAGCTGCGGTCGGTGCCGCTCTGGCGGATGACCGGCTCGGATTCACCCGTGATGGCCGACTCGTCAATGGAGGCCGAACCCTCCACGATGGTGCCGTCGCGGGGGATCATCTCCCCTTTGCTGACGAAGACCAGGTCGCCTTTGCTCAGTTCCTCGGCGTCCACCGTCTCCAGATGTTCCTCGCCGATCTGGTCGAGCGGAACATCCTCGGTCAGGCGCCTGGCGGTCACGTCCTCCTTCATGGCCCGCAGGCTTTCAGTGTGCGCCTCGCCCTGGGCCTGGGCCAGCGATTCGGCGAAGGTGGCGAACAGCAGCGTGAAGACCAGGATGCCGGCGATGACGGCGTAATACATCCGGCTCTCGGCACCCGCAAAGAAGCCCGGTGTGACGGTCATCAGCAGCACCATCACCGTGGTGATCTCCACCACGAACATAACCGGGTTCTTCACCAGGTAACGCGGGTCGAGCTTGACCACCGCGTCCTTAACGGCCTGCTTTATCTGTTCTCTATCCACGGTCGGCTACAGGCTCTGCAATATCTCGGCGATGGGGCCAAGGGCGAGGGCCGGGATGAACACCAGCCCGCTGATGATCACCAGCACGCCCACGAACAGGACCAGGAAAGACAGGTTCTCCACCTTCAGCGTGCCGGCCGTCTCCGGGCGAATCTTCTTCCGCGCAAACGAGCCGGCGATCATCATCTGAAGCAGTATGGGAACGTATCGGGCCAGCAGGATGACCAGCCCGCAGGTCAGGTTGTAGAAAGCCGAGTTGTCGCGCAGTCCCTCGAAGCCGCTCCCGTTGTTCGCCGCGGCGGAGAAGTACTCGTAGATGATCTGGCCCAGGCCGTGATAGCCGGGGTTGGTGATGCCGGCGCGGCCCACCTCGGTAACCAGCGCCAGCGAGGTGGGAAACAGCACCAGCGTGGGCAACAGCAGGATGATTATGGCCGCCCACTTTACCTCGTAGGGCTCCACCCGCTTGCCCAGGTAGCTGGGCGCCCGGCCGATCATCTGCGCCCCGATGAACGTGCAAATCAGCACGTAGGTCAGCAGGTTCAGCAGGCCCGTGCCGACGCCCGCGAACAGGCAGTTCATGCTCATGCCCAGATAAAGCGCCAGCCCGCCCAGGGGGGTGAAGCTATCGTGCATGGAGTTCACCGCGCCGCTTGTGGTCGAGGTGGTGGACACTCCCCACAGAGCGCTCAGGGTAGGTCCGAAGCGCGTCTCCTTGCCCTCCATATTGCCCACCGCCTGGTCGAGGCCTAAGCCCTCGAGCCCCGGGTTTGGCCCCGCCTCGCCCCATACCGCCAGGCCCAGCAACACTACCACGAGGATCGAAACCGCCCCGAGGATCACCAGCCCGTGCCCGCGTTTGCGCATCCACACGCCAAAGGCGTAGACTGCCGCCATCGGCGAGGCCAGCAGAATCAGGTTCAGAAGCACGTTCGTCAGCGGCGTAGGGTTCTCGAACGGATGGGCCGCGTTAGCTCCGAAGAATCCGCCCCCGTTCGTGCCCACCATCTTGATCGCTTCCAGCACCGCCACCGGGCCCCGCGCAATCACCTGCCGCGCACCCTCCAGCGTCTGCACTTCGGCCGCGCCCCGCAGGGTCTGCGGCACGCCTTCGGCCACCAGCACCACCGCCACCACCAGGCTCAGAGGCAGCAGGAAACGCACCACCGACTTGACGAGCGCCGTGTAGAAGTTCCCCAGCCGCGCGTCTTCCTTGTTGAGCAGGCCCCTCGCGAACGCCACCATGTACGCCATGCCCGTTCCGGCCGACAGGAACATCGCCAGCACGACGGCGAAGAGCTGAGAGAAGTAGCTCAGCGCCTGCTCGCCGGCGTAGTGCTGCTGGTTGGTGTTGCTAACAAAGGTGGCCGCGTTGTGGAACGCCAGGTGCCAGCTCACCCCGCCGGTCCCCTGCGGATTCAGCGGCAGCGCCCCCTGAAGCAGGAACACCAGATACAGGAACGCGAACAGCAGAAGATTCAGCAGGAACCCCGAAACAACGTATTCCTTCCAGCCCATCGAATGCTCCGGGTCCACCCCGCAGACCCGGTAAACGAACCGTTCCAGAGGGCCGAAGACGGGCTTCTCCACGTACTTCGTCAGCACCGACAGCGAGCCGCCAACCTGCTCCTCCGCCTCCATCTCCTCCCGGTAGACCCAGGCGAGGTACTCCCCCAGGCAATACACCAGCCCCGCCAGGAAGACGAGGAAAACCACCAGTGGCAGCACAATGCTCGTCAGCACTTCAGAACTTCTCCGGTCTGATCAGCACGTACCCGAGGTACAGGAAGATGAGTCCCGATACCACCAGCCACAGTATCTGACCGGTCATCCATAACCTCCGGTGCCAGGATCAACGCCTGCTTCGGCACGGGTCGGCATCGGCAAGCCGCCCCCCATGCCACCGCGCATCTTGCGGTGCCGTGGATTATAGCGGGACGTTCCGGGTGGGGGCAACCAGGCGTGCCGGCCGGCGTGCCACTTCATCCAGATCCTCATCCGCTGTTTCACCCAGATCTTCCCCAAATGCCGTTTCGACGCTGCTCAAGGCCCTGAGTACGCCGAAGGGCTGTCCGCCCGTGTCCGCTCCTGTCATCTCATGGCCAAACAGGCGGGGAAATGGGGGTGGCCGGAGGCCCTCCTTCGCGCGAGGCTTCGGAGGGTAAAAGTCGGAAGTCTTGCCCCGTGGCCGCTATAGGGCACCGCTGGCACGTCCTGGCACGGGATGGCATGGAGCGGGCGACGGGATTCGAACCCGCGACGTCCAGCTTGGGAAGCGGGCATTCTACCACTGGATTACGCCCGCTCCATCCGTGGCGGGTGCACGGCTTGTGCGGCGCGTTGTTAGGCTCCGCGGCAGGGATATGCCGCGCGGCAAGACATCAACCCGGAGCGCCGGACGGCAGCGGTGGGCGCCACAAGCGGCGGCCTCTGCGTTACGCGGGCAGTTCGGAGTGACAAGCGAGGAGTTGTGCGCCGTTTCACTGTCAACACCTGCTTGTTCCGGGGAAGACGGGCCCAGAGATCCTGTGCGATGACGGTGGTGACGGTTGTGACGGTTGCCAGCCATGTGCTCCTGACAGGCTCGCGCGTGGGTGGTGGAATGGCCGTTCATGGCACAGGTCACTCGGCCGAACGGACCATGGCCA
>JAWOCH010000356.1:0-4299 GCA_046483865.1 Candidatus Brocadiia bacterium
CGAACGCCTGGCGGCCAGGGCCGCGGGGGAGCTGGAGGAGATGGGATTGATTGCCGCCGACGAGGTGATAGGACACCGGGCCGTGCAACTGCGCAAGGCTTACCCGGTCTATGCGCTCGACTACAAGTCGCACCTGGACGTCGTGACCGAATACCTGGACGGCCTGGACAACCTCTACAGGGTGGGGCGCAATGCGGCTTTCGTCTACACGAGTTCCGACCGCTACATCGAGATGGGGCTGAAGGCGGCCGACAATGTACTCGGTCACCGCCATGATCTGAGCGTGATAGGGCGCGAGCCAGGCTACGCCGAAAGCTGACGGAGCCGCGAGGCATGCAGCTACGGAGTTTCTGCCGGATCTGGCAGCGGACGGCGGTCCGTCGGACCGTCGCTTTGGTGGTCGGCGGGTCCGTGCTGTTCGTCCTGATCGCGGGCACGGAACGTGCCCTGCGCGGCTCGAGTGAGTTCCCCGGCTTCCGCGAGATCGTGCAGGTCAGCATCGTGCACGACCGCGACCAGTACGAAGCCATCCCGCACATTCGCGCCTATCCGCCTTTCTTTGCCATCGCCTGGGCGCCGTTCGGCCTTCTGCCCTGGGGGCATCTGCCGGACAAGAACAACGTCCTCGGTTCCTCGACACCCGGCCAGGCAGCGGCGCTGGGGGTGCAGGCGGCTGCGCTGCTGACACTGATGGCCGCCATGACGTTCTGGTCGGCGCGTTGCGTTGCGGCGGCGTGCGGACGGGAGCACGGCTGGCTGAGTTGCCTGCCCGTTCTAACGTGGCTCATGGCCGGACTTCTGATGCTCAACTCCGTGGTGCGCTGCGAGACGGACCTGCTGGTAGTCATGCTTGTGTCCGGTGCGATGGTGCTGCTCTTCGCTCGTCGTCAGCCCTGGCTGGGGGGAGTTCTGCTCGGGGCAGCCGCCTCCCTCAAAGTCACCCCCGGTTTGTTCGCAGTCTACCTGCTGTGCCGCCGGCGCTGGCAGGCGCTCTGCGGCATGATGGTTGCCGGCCTGGTTTGCAGCGTCCTGCTGCCGGTGGCCGTATGGGGCGTGGACGGGGCGTACGCTCGCTACGCGTCCTGGACTGAGCAGGTGCTCCTGCCCGTCGCAACGCAGGGGCCGGACGCCATCATAGACCGGCCGCATCGGGCGACGAACCAGTCTCTGTGGGCAGCTTCCGTGCGGTACTTGACTCCCAGGAGCGCCGGCAGCAGCAGGCACCCACACTACGTGAACTTCGCGCGCGTCCCGATGCGCATCGTGCGTCGCGCAGTCACACTCCTGAAGCTGGGCGTTCTGAGCGCGCTGCTGGCGGCCTGGCTCGCCGTGCCGCCGCGATGTTCCCGGGAGCCATCTGTCGCCCTCTTCGCACTCGTGCCCGTTGGCATGTTGCTGCTCTCGGACGTGTCCATCGGCGGCCATTTGGCGATCCTGGTGGTCCCATTGGGTTTCCTGTGCTCTTTCTGTTTCGAACGCGACGGAACCGCAGCGGGGCGGCGCATGAGCTGGGCTGTGCTCGCAGCTCTGGCACTGGTGCTGACGCTGGCCAACGACCGACTCAAGGAGTTCTCGGTGCCGCTGCTGGGTGTGCTGGCATTGTTCGCGCTGATGCTTTACGTTATTGCCCGTTTGCAGCGGCAGGCTGACTCAGGCCCCGTGCAGCGGCTCCGTCGTCCCTTGCAGAGATCCCCGTCATGAGGACCTATCTCGATTGCATCCCGTGTCTCGTGCGCCAGGCACTGGAAGCCGTGCGCACCGCTATTCCCGATGCGGACGAACAGGAACGGCTCATGCGCCGTGTCCTGACCGACCTCGCCCACTTCTCATTCGCCGAGCCGCCGCCCGTGATGGGGACTCATATCCACCGACTCGTCCGCGAGGAGACAGGCTGCGCGGACCCGTACCGAGAGGCCAAGCAAGCCTCGAACTCGCTGGCTCTCGAGCTGGTGGCTGAGCTGGGCCCGCAGGTCGAGTCGTCAGCCGATCCCTTCGGTGCGGCCCTCCGCCTGGCGGTCGCAGCGAACGTGATAGACCTGGGCGCCAAGGCCGGCCATGACGCCAGCCCCACAGCCGTGCGCGCCGCCCTGAGGAAGGCGATGCATGAACAGGTCGCCGGAGACGGGCCGGCGGCCCTGCGCCAGGCGCTCGAAGCGGCCGACCGGGTCCTTTACCTGACCGACAACGCCGGCGAGATAGCCTTCGATCGGCTCCTGATCGGACAAATGCCGCCGGCGCAGGTGACGGTCGCCGTGCGGGGAGGGCCGATCATCAACGACGCCACTCTCGACGATGCCCGGCAGGTGGGCATCGGCGATGTCGCCCGGCTGACCACCACGGGAGCGCAAGTGCCCGGGATCATCCTGGAGCAGTGCAGCCCGGAGTTCCGGACCCTCTTCCGGGACGCCGACGTCGTCATCGCCAAGGGCCAAGGCAACTACGAGACCCTCAGCGAAGCCGACAGGCGCATCTTCTTCCTGCTCCGAACGAAGTGCCCCGTCCTCGCCCGTGACACCGGCCGTTCGGTCGGGGAATTGGTGGTGATGACCCAGGAGGAGAGAGCCGTTCAGATGAGTGAGCACGGGGGCGGCGCGGCTGCTCAGTAGAGAACCGCCGCCAGCTTGCGCCGGTAGCGTCCCGCGAGTTCACTGCGCGGGCCGATCAGCTCGAAGACGTCGAGCACCGCCTGCCGCGCCGCGTCGTCGCGGTACTTGCGGTCGCGGGAGAGCACCTCAATGAACGCCTCCAGCGCCTCCTCGTAGTCCTCCCGGGCGGCAAGGCAGCAGCCCAGCGCGTAGCGGGCATCCAGGTCATCCGGCGCGCTCTCCAGCCTCTCCCGACACGCCTCCGCCCCGCCGTGCTCGCGGCAGGTCTCCGCGAACTCGACTCCCGCCAACAGGGCTCGGGCCGGTGCGTGTTCGGAGGCGTCCTCGCCGATGCGCCCCAGCAGTTCCCTTGCCAGCTCTGTCTCGCCGCTTTCCAGGGCAATCCGGCCCAGGCCGAGCAGCGCGGCCGCATGGCCCGGCTCCTCCTCCAGCGCCGACTCGAAACGCTCCCGCGCAGCGTCCGTATCGCCGGAGCCGAGCAGTTGATGACCTTCCCGGACCAGCTCGTCGGCGCGAGTGGGCAGGACGCGCGCCAGCGCCCGTTCCACCTCCGGGCGGGGGAGGGCGCCGACGAACTCGCCTACCACAGCGCCGTCCCGGAACACCTTCACCGCCGGGATCCCCTGCACGCCGTAGCGCGCGGCCACCTGCCGATGCTCGTCCACGTTAACCCGCGCCAGCGCGGCGCGGTCGCCGTAGGACTCCACCACCTCCTCCAGCACCGGCCCGAGCGCGCGGCAGGGGGCGCACCACTCCGCCCAGAAGTCCACCACCACGGGACGCTCAGCACTGGCCTCCAGCACGTCGCTTTCGAACGCGCCGGGCGCCACGTCGTAGACGTTGTCCGACTGCGCCATCGCAGCACTCCGCTCGAGCAGGGCGCGCATTATACCCCTGATGCTCGCCCGCTGCACGGGCGCGTGCTACAGCCCGCAGCCAGTCCTGCCACGCTTCGCGTAGTACTGCTGGTGGTAGTCTTCGGCCCGCCAGAACGTGCCCGCGGGCTCAATCTGGGTCACGACGGGGCGGCTGTGTTTGCCGCTCTCGTCGAGCCGGCGCCTGGCACGCTCCGCCGCCTCCTTCTGCTCCGGCGTGTGGTAGAAGACAGCCGAGCGGTACTGGGCGCCGAGGTCCAGGCCCTGCCGGTTCGGCGTGGTCGGGTTGTGCGCGTCCCAGAACACCTCCAGCAGCTCCTCGTAGGAGACGACGTCCGGATCGTACTCCACCCGCACCGCCTCCGCGTGCCCGGTTCCTCCGGCGCAGACGTCCTCGTAGCTCGGGTTGTCCAGATGCCCGCCGGTGTAGCCGACGGTGGTGTCCGTGACGCCTTCCACGGCGCGGAAGGTCGCCTCCACCCCCCAGAAACAGCCCGCTGCGAAAGTGGCAACGGCCATTCTATCGCCCCCGTTCGTCGCTGTGTTCGGTTTGCCGGCCCCGCCGTCGCCGGGCGAGGGATGCCCACCGACCGCCAGGGCCAGAATGAGTGCCAGAACTGCGTAAAGTATTGCTTTGAACGTAGTTGCGTGCCCCCGTGAGAGATACGGCTACCGTCTACCCTCCATTATACCGGATCCCCGCCGTGTCTGCCGCCCCGAAGCACAAAGGCGCGGACGGCACCCCCTGAAACGCCGATCTGCGGGTGCAACAGCACATGATGCGGTATATCCGTCTAGCATCTGATGTCAGGTGTCGC
>JAWOCH010000408.1:0-12107 GCA_046483865.1 Candidatus Brocadiia bacterium
TGTGTAGCACAGGCTCCCTCGCCTGTGGCCTTCTCGGGCCGGGGGCGGCCGGGCTACAAGCCGGGCTTTGTACAGAGCCGGCCGGCGTCTGGAGGTGCGTCGCGCAGAACATGGCTTCACGGCTACGGATCGCCACGCCGGCTCCTGCTGAGGGGCCGTGTGTAGCACAGGCGCCCTCGCCTGTGGCCGGCCCCGGCCGGGGGCGGCCGGGCTACAAGCCGTGTTCTATACAGGGCCGGCCGAAGTCCGAAGGGGAAGGGAGCTGCGAAGGGCCTTAACAGACCTCCGGGCGGGCGCTGTGTTGCCGGCGGCGCGGGGATAGCGGAACGCAGCAAGTCAGGCGAGCTGCGGGAGGTGCTCCTGCTGCCAGCGGAGGATGGCCTCGGCCACGACCAGGTCCTCCTCGGTGGTGATTTTGATGTTGTCGTAGCAGTCCTCGACCAGGTGGACCTCGTGGCCGAGTTTCTCCACCAGTTCGGCGTCGTCGGTGCCCGTGCGCTCGGAGCGGCGCGCATGAGCATGGGCGCGGAGCAGCAGCTCCCTGCGGAACCCCTGCGGCGTGCGTGCATACCAGAGGCGGCGCCGGGGAGGCGTCCCGACGATCGTGCCCCGTCCGTTTACCTCCTTGACGGTCTCCTCGGCGCGCACAGCGGCGATCGCCGCGCCGTGTTCGGCGCTACTGTGCGCCACACGGCGCACCACCTCGGTGCGCACCAGCGGCCGGACGGCGTCATGCACCAGCACCAGTTCCAGCTCCGGCCGCACCGCCTGGAGCCCGGCCAGCACGCTGGCCTGCCGGCTGTCGCCCCCGCAGACGGTCTGGGTGGGCCCGAACAACCGGCGCAGTTCGTCCTCCACGGCGCCGCCGTCGTGCTCGTCGCGGTGCAGCACGACCACCGCCTGCTCGCAACCGGGCGTGCCCAGAAGGCGCTCCAGCGTGTGATGCAGGATGGGCCGCCCGCCGATGTGCAGGTAGGGCTTCTTGCGGTTGCCCATGCGGACGCCGACCCCCGCGGCAGGGACAACAACCGCGAATGGGCACTCGTCTGCGCACTGGTATGGGTTCTGCGACATGTCGCCAACCCCCGTCCGACCCGAGACGGCCGGGCGGGGCCCTACGGGATTCTCTGCTCTGCCGGGCGGGCAAATATCATCCGGCCGGTCTCGCGCGTGATGGTGTTGCGCACCTCCACTTCGACCTCTTCGTCCAGCATGTGGACGGCGTCCTCGACGATCACCATCGTACCGTCGGGCAGGAAGCCGACCGCCTGTCCGGCCTGCTCTCCTGGCTTGAGGAGCTGAACGCGAATGTGCTCGCCGGGCAGGGCAACGGGTTTCAGCGCGTTGGCCAGTTCGTTGAAGTTGATCACATCCACGCCATCGAGCGAAGCCAGCCGGTTCAGGTTGTAGTCATTCGTGGCCAGTCTGCCGTTGACCATCTTCGCAATGCGGATCAGTTGCTCATCCACGGGTTGGCGATGGTCGGACGCCAGCTCCTGCACGCGCACATCCAGGTCCGGGTTCTCCTGTATCCGGGAGAGCGTGTCCAGCCCCAACCGGCCCCGCTCACGCTTGAGCTTATCGTCTGCGTCCGCCACCTTGTGCAGCTCGTGCAGTATGACCTGGGGCACGATGAACGGCCCCTCCAGCGCGCGGGCGCCAAGGATCTCCGGCAGCCGCCCGTCAATGATGACGCTGGTGTCCAGCACCACGGGCCGGATGCCCTTCTCCTCCCGTCGGAACTCCACGTACGGGACGATCAGGTTGAACCTGTCGCGGCTCTCATAGATGAAGACCACGCCCAGGTACGTGTACAGGACGATCAGGCTGCCGGTCAGGTCCGTGCGGATCAGGTCGAAGGTCTCCTTGCGCATGGCAAGTCCCAGGACCTGGACGGTGAGGGTGGCAAACAGCAGGCCCAGCAGCGCCCCGAACACAATCGAGGATATCAGGTAGATGGGCCCCTTGCTGACGAACCATTCCGCCACAATGACGCCGAACGATACGACAATACCCACCAGCAGGCAGATGAAGGGGCTGCCGACGTGCAGTCCGATGGAGTAGGCCGTCCCGGCCGAAGCCAGTATGAACAACGTCCGGAAGACCCACAGCGCCATCGCGCACCTCCATCGCCGCAGTGACACTCCCCACAGCCGCCATGCGTCGCGCCGACTTGCCCGTATTATAGCCCTTGCGCGAGGCCAGTCAAAACACACAACCGCGCCTCAGCCGTCCAGCCCGTAGCGTTCGATCTTCGCGTAGAGCGTGCTCCGGTCAATGCCCAGCAGTTCAGCCGCACGGCTCTTGTTGCCGCCGGTCTCCTTCAGCGCCCTCTCGACGTGCCGCTTCTCGACCTCCGCCAGGGGTTCAACGTCTTCGTTGGCGGCGCGCACCGAAGATCGGATGTCGTCCGGCACCATGCTCGGTTCCAGAACGTGCCCTTCGCTCAGGATGACCATGCGCTCAACCACGTTGCGCAGCTCCCTGACGTTGCCCGGCCAGTCGTACGCCTGGAAGATCTCCAGCGTCCGGGGGTCAAAATCCTCGACGGGACGCTTACACTGGTGGCTGAACTTGGCCAGAAAGTGCAGCGCCAGCCGTCGCACGTCGCCATCGCGCTCGCGCAACGGCGGCACCTCGATGCGCAGTCGGTCCAACCGGTAGAACAGATCGGGCCTCAGCAGGCCGTCCTCCACCTCCTGGCGGGGGTCCTGGTTGGTGGCGGCGACCAGGCGGACGTCCACCGGCCTGTCTTGCGTGTCGCCAATCGGGCGGACCTTCCCTTCCTCCAGGACGCGCAGGAGTTTCGCCTGACACTCCAGGGGCAGTTCGCACACTTCGTCGAGGAACAAAGTGCCTCTGTGCGCGAGCTGGAAGCGCCCCGGCCTGTCCGCCACGGCGCCGGTGAAGGCGCCTTTGACGTGACCGAACAGCTCGCTCTCCATCAACGTAGAGGGCACGGCGGCGCAGTTGACGATTTCCAGCGGGCCGGCGCTGCGGCGGCTGTGCCGCTGGATGGCCCGCGCCACCATCTCCTTGCCCGTGCCGCTCTCTCCGCAGACGAACACCCCCGCCTCGGTGGGCGCAACCCGGTGGATGAAACGGTACACCCGCTTCATGGCCTGGCTCTCGCCCACCATGTCGAAGTGCTCGGCCAACTGGCGGGAAAGGCTGCGCGTCCTGGAGGCCAGCTCCTCACGCGCCCGGAGGCCCTCCAGCGCCACCGCCAACCCCACGGCGATGTAGAACAGGTGTCGCAGCTCGGCGTCAGAGAAGGGCCCGGCCTGCTCGTGCCGCTCGCAGTAGATGACCCCCATACTGCGCTCAGCGGTACAGATGGGCACACAGGCCAGGTGGACCCCCTCGTCGTAGCGCGCCGCAACGGGCCCTTCGGCATAGGCCCTCTCCAGCACCTCGAAGGCCAGGCCCAGATCCTCCACTCCCTCCCCGAAGGCGCCCTCCTCTTGCCGGAACGATCTCCACGCTCCGTCCTCCCTCATCAGGGAGAACACCCTGTCAGCGTGCATGACCCGCCCCAGGTTCTCCTGCACGCCCTGGAACAGGTGGGGCACCGTCCGCACGGTGGTCGCCAGTCCGCCGAGAGCCAGCAGATTGTCAATGCGTCGGTCGTCGCTGTCCTCGTCGTCGGCCGGCCCGCGCAGGTTGATCGCCTGCGTTATCTCCGCCTCGGCCCCCCGCGCGCGTTCTGCACCCGCGCCTGACTCGGCGCCCTCCGACGGCAGGAAGATCATGGACACGCTGCCCAACCGTATCTCGTCGTGCTCAATCAGCGCGGCGCTGACCACGGGAACGCGGTTCAGCAGCACCCGGTTATGGCTGCCCAGATCCTGCACGTACCACGTCGGCCCTCTGCGCAGGAGCACGGCGTGCTCGCGGGACACGGTCTTGTCATCGAGTTGGATGTCCGAGTCAGACGCGCGACCGATGCGGATTCTGGGCGACTTCAGACGCACCAACTTGCCGGCGAGCGAACCGTTCTTGATCAGAACCGATGGCATCAGAGCTTCTGATAGGGCTCGAAGAGCTGGATGTACTGGTCCTGCGCGTAGCGGTCCGTCATCCCGGCTACGTAATCGCAGACGGCGCGCTCGAGGCCCACCTGCTCGGCCCACTCGCGATGTTCAGGGGGAAGCTGGCGGGGCTCTGCGCAGAACGCCTCAAACAATCCCTCAACGAACAGCCGCGCGCTGTGGGTGACCTGCACCACCTTGTAGTTCTGGTAGAGCCTGTCAAACAGGAACTCCTCCAGCGCATCCTTGCGGGACTGAAGCTGTGCGCTGAAATGCACCACTACGTCCGGCTGGGAGCGCACATCCTCCACGGAGGACAGCCGGCGGTCCCGGATCTCGTCCCGCGTCGTCCTCACCACGTCGGTCACAAACAGGTCTATCAGATAGCGCACGGCCTGGCCGGCAAGCTGCTCGCCGGACAGAGGGCCGAAGCGTTCGCTGACGCTGCCTTCGGCCTCCCGCCACAAATCCACTTTCGCCAGTTGCTCAACCTGGAGGATGCCCGCTTCCAGACCGTCCTGCAGGTCGTGGTTGTCGTATGCGATCGAGTCGGCCACAGCCACCACCTGTGCCTCCAGCAGCGGCGGCTCGGCTCCGAAGTCGCCGGCCTCCGGCTGGTCCCACCGCGTCTGGTGCTTGACCATGGACTCGCGCACCTCGCGCGTCAGGTTCAGGCCGGGGAACTGTGGGTATTGCCGCTCCAGCAGGTCCACCACGCGCAGGCCGTGGGCGTTGTGCTCGAAGCCGCCGTGCCGGGCCATCAGGCGGTTCAGGGTGGTCTCCCCGGTGTGGCCGAACGGAGTATGCCCTACATCGTGGGCCAGGGCCACCGCTTCGGTCAGATCCTCGTTCAGGGCGAGTGCGCGGGCGATCGTGCGGGCTATCTGGGTGACCTCCATCGTGTGCGTCAGGCGCGTGCGGTAGTGGTCGCCCTCATGGTTCAGGAACACCTGGGTCTTGTACTCCAGGCGCCGGAAGGCCTTGCAGTGGATGATGCGATCCCGATCGCGCTGGTAGCAGGTGCGGTAGTCCGCCTCGGGCTCATCGTGGCGACGGCCGGCGGACCCGGCGCTGCGGGCCGCGTATGGGGCCAGCATCTCCGCTTCCTGCTCCTCAAGCTCCTCTCGGCGCACGGCGAGCGCTCCTCCCGGTCTCAGTGCTGGTCTGCGTCCCGCAGCCTCTCCCACAGATCGTCCAGCGATTGAGGTATGACCTTGGTATCCGACAGCACGGGCATGTAGTTGGTGTCTCCCTCCCACCGGGGCACGATGTGCCAGTGCAGATGGTCCGCGAGCCCGGCGCCCGCGGCGGCGCCCATGTTCAGCCCCACGTTGTAGCCGGCCGGGCCCAACACGCAGTCAAGCGCCCTTTTGCTGCGGAGCAGCGAGTCCATCTGCTCGCGCAGCTCCGCCGCGGAGAGGTCGTCCAGGTCGCCTTTGTGCGCCCTGGGGGCGACCAGAAGGTGCCCGTTGTTGTAGGGCCACCGGTTCATGACCGTGACCGTATGGGAGGTGCGCCACAGTACGTAGCAGTCCCGGTCGCTTTCGGCCTGGACGGCCCGGCACAGAAAGCAGCCGTCCTCCTGTTTGTCGGGCTGGGATACGTAGTCAATCCGCCAGGGCGCCCACAGCCTGTCCATAGATGTCGTCCCGGATGCTGATGCACGGTCTGGCAAAGGCCCGCGCCGACGTCATCGCGGGCTGCGTGGTTAGCGACCGGGGGGTCTGTAAGCCGAGTTCTGTGCCCGTCGCGGACGACGGGCGGCAGCCATTCGTCTCGGAGCGCCGTTGCCGACGTTCTCCAGCGGCCAACCCGGGAGTGATAGCGAGACGGGCCGCCTCGTCCTCCCCTATTTGGCCTTGCTTCCGGCGGGGTTTGCCCTGCCCCGGACGTCACCGCCCGGGCGGTGGGCTCTTACATTAAGCCCGCTTCTGCGGGCCCCACCATTTCACCCTTACCCCGGACCGCTGAGGCCCGAGGCGGTGTAGTTTCTGTGGCACTTTCCCTGGGATCTCTCCCGGTGGGCGTTGCCCACCGCCGTGCCCTGCGAAGCTCGGACTTTCCTCCGCTGCCGCTTGGCCCTTACTCAGGGGGGCAGAGCGGCTGCCCAACCCCCCCGTCGCAACCACGATGTATTGTAGCCGATGAACGCCGCGCTGTCACCCCGCCGTCGGCCTTCCCTTGGAGTCCGTGCCCGGCCTCAGCTACAATCATGGTCACGGTAAACCTCTGCCCAGTTCCGGACCGGAGCGGATGCTGCGCAAGAAGATAGACCGTTACATCGGGTGGTCGTTCCTGTCCCGGTTCCTGGGCGTGGTCGTCCTGCTCAGCGTGCTGTATGTCACCTTCGACCTGATGAAGCGGCTGGAGGAGATCCAGCAGGCGGGCCTGGCCAACGCCACGGCGACGGTCGCCACGTACTACGCGTACATGATCTCTCTGTTCGTGGCGGACATCCTGCCGGCGCTGGTGCTGGTGGCTGCGGGCATGGTGATGGTGCACATGGCGCGGCGCCGGGAACTGCTCGCCCTGAAAGCCAGCGGCACCAGCCTGTATCGCGCGACGGCGCCGGTGTTCTTCTGGACGCTGCTTCTGTGCGTGCTGGTGTTCGGCTTTCGCGAGAGCATCGGCCCACGCCTTGCGAAGCGGCGGGAGACGCTGGACCGGGCCCTGGACAACGACGTGGAGAGACAGCTTCTGCTGGAGGACGCCGGTTTCAACCGCTACCTGGCCGTGGGGCAATACAACTTCGCCGACCAGAACATGCAGGACGTCTGCCTGCTTGAGTTCCGCCTGGACGACGAGCTGCTCCTGGAGCGCGTCGTGCAGGCCGACCGGGCCTCCTGGGGTTCCCGCGAGGGCACGCTGGTGCTGGAGGCGGTGGAGGTGAAGCTGCTGGACGAGACCGGCAGCCGTGAAGACCCGTCCTTTCATCCCACGCTGGAAGTCCGGACGGGCCTGACGCCCTTCGCGTTCGTGGAAGCCGCCCAGGAGGAGGACGACGAGATAGGACTGATGCACACCCTTTCGGAGCTGCGTCGCCTTGCGCGGACGCAGCCGGATATACCGCACTTCCGCGTGCTGCTGCACGGGCGGCTGGCATCGCTCTTCAGCCCGTTTGTCCTGCTGCTTATCGGGCTGCCCTGCCTGGTGGGATTCGAGCATTCTGTCGGCAGCCGCTTCCTCAGCGTGACGATTAGCATCTTGCTGGCCGCCGGGTTCTACACGGTGAGTTTCGTGCTGACCAGCATGGGCGAGACGCAGGTGGTGCCGCCCGTGCTGGCCGCGTGGATGCCCACCATAGGGGCCGGGGCCGCCGGGCTGTGGCTGTTCGAGTCCATGCGCACTTGAGCTTGTTCGACCCGTCCGTTCCATTTGACGGCTCGCGGGTCCAGACAGTATCCTCTCGGCGCATTCCGGCACCGACCTTCGGAGGTTCCCCAGAAGATGGCTGACCCGTTGAGCATAGGCATTATCGGCACAGGCGGCATAGCGGGGCGTCACGCCCGCGTGCTCGTTGACAGAAGCGATGCCGTCGTTGGCGCTCTGGCCGATCCTGACGCGGACCGCACTGACGCCTTCCGGCGACGCTTTCCCGAGCTTTCGGAGTGCTCCGCCTACGACGACCACCAGCAGATGATCGCCGGGGAGCAACTGGACGGGGTTGTCATCTCCTCGCCCCACAACGTACATCACCCCCAGATACTTGACTGCCTGCGGGCCGGCCTGCACGTGCTGACCGAGAAACCAATGGTGTGCACCACGGAGGAGGCAGAGGAGGTCATGCAGGCGGAGGAGGAAGCCGACAGGATTCTGGCCATCGCCTACCAGCGCCATGCGCAGGGGGAGTTCCGTTTCATCCGCAAGCAACTGCAGAGCGGCCGGGCCGGCGAGGTGCAGTTCATCAACGCCTTCCAGGGCCAGAACTGGATGAAAGGTACCACGGGCACGTGGCGACAGATGCCGGAGATCTCCTGCGGCGGCCAACTGAACGACTCCGGCAGCCATCTGATAGACATCATCCTGTGGGTTACCGGGCTGCGGGCGAAGCGCGTGAACGCGGCCATCGAACAGTTTGACCGCCAGGTGGACATAAACAGCGCGGTCACCGTCGAGTTCGCCAACGGGGGCGTTGCCGGGATATCGGTCGTTGGGAACTGCCCGGTGTGGTGGGAGGACATCACCATCGTCTGCTCTAGCTGGACCTTCTTCATGCGCCAGGGCGAACTGAGCTACAGCACCGGCGGGGGCGGCGAGATGCTGAAGCTTCTGAGCGCCCGTTACGGGGCGGAAAGCACCACGGCGAACTTCCTGGAGTCTATCCGAGGCGAGGCCGAACCCTATGCCCCGAGCGTCTGCGGGCTGCGGACCATAGAACTGACGGAGGCCGCCTGGAAATCGGCCGCCAGTGGAGAGAGCGTCTGGCTGTGAACCGGGGCGCCGGCCCCGGCAGCATCGAACAGGTACATCATCGGGAGGGGCGCAGTGTTTGGTTGCACGCTGGGAAGGTGCCTTCAGCTTACCGTTGCCGGTGGTTCCTATCAGGAGGGACTACACGCCACGCTGCAGGGCGTCCCCCCCGGGATGCGCGTCGCTGAACAGGGGATCTACGGGGACCTTCTGCTGCGCAAGCCGGGGGCTGACGAACTGTCCTCCCCCCGCAAGGAGCCCGACATCCCGATCATCTATTGCGGCGTCAACTCCGCCGATACCGTCGAGGATGGCGGCAACAAGGGGCTGACCAACGGCACGCCGCTGACGATCCTGATCCCAAATCTGGACCGTCACTTCGTGCACATCAACGAATACCAGCGGACCAACCGCACCCCCAGGCCCGGCCACGCCTCCTACGCCACATTCCAGAAATACGGCCCTGCCGACGACGCCATCGGCGCCGGCATATTCAGCGGCCGCTACACCTGCACCATCGTGGCCGCCGGCCACGTGGCCAAGTCTGTGCTGGCCCGTTGCGGCGTGCACGTCTTCTCCTACGTTACGGAACTGGCCGGAGTGGCCTGCCCCGAGGTAGACCACGACACTGCCCGGCAGTACTGCGAGTCCTACAAGCAGATGCGTCGCGATCTGGACCCCTTCTACCAGGAGATGTACGTCCGGGGGCGCATGGGTGAGGAGATGCGCCTGCTGGAGAAGATGGCGGTCCTGCGCGACGTGGAGCAGGAGATAGACCCCATCCGGGAACGCGCGCCCCGCATGGAACCCGAGCAGGTCCGCGAGCGCTACGGCGTCCACGAGGTGCTGAACTGCCCCGACATCACCGCCGCACAGGCGATGGTGGACGAGTGCAACCGCATCAGCGCCACGGGCGACAGCGCCGGGGGCCTCGTCCAGGTGGTGGCACTCGGCCTGCCGGCCGGTCTGGGCGAACCCGTCTTCGACAAGCTGGACGCCGAACTGGGGCGCATGACCGGCATCGGCGCAGTGAAGGCAGTGGAGATAGGCGCCGGCATGGCCGTGAAGGATATGACAGGCAGCCAGTGCAACGACGAGATGCGCGCCGAAGACGGCGAAGTGGAGTTCCTGTCCAACAACGCGGGCGGCATCACCGGCGGGATCACCACGGGGCAACCGGTCATCGTGCGGCTGGCCGTCAAGCCGACGCCCACCATAGATATGGAGCAGCGCACGATAGACAAGTACACTCTCGAGAACACGAAGCTGGCGGCGATCACGCGCCGGGACCCCACAATTGTGGCCCGGATATGGCCCGTGGCAGAGGCGTACACGGCACTGGTCCTGTTGGACCACCTGACCATGCATTACGGTTATGAGGAGCTTAAGCAGCGGGTCGGGGGCGCCTCAGAGTAGCGGCCGTTCCGCAGAAGCAGCCCCTGCCGGCTGGCAAAAGGGCTCGCCACGGTGTAGAATCGCAAAGGCACGGACGGGTGCCGGGGCAGCGGGGACTTGTTCGTGCGGCGGCAGATTGCACGATCGTCGGTTCGCGGACTACACAGCGAGCACCAGCCGAGGACCGGGACGGGATGCAGTTCACATGCCCTGCCTGTGAGACCACGTTCGAGCACGAGCGGCCCGCCGACAACCAGGCGGTCGTGTGCCCGGAGTGTGGCTTCAATTTCTTCGACAAAGACGCGACCGTTATAGACAGGGCCGGCCCCGTGCCCGGCTGGGATCTGCAGCCCGGCAAGGAGCTTGACGGCTTTCTCATCCAGGAGCGCATCGGCCTGGGGGGCATGGGAGAGGTCTACAAAGCCGTCCAGCTCTCACTGGACCGCACGGTTGTGGTGAAGATCCTGCCCCGCGCGTTCGCCGAGCGCCCCTTGTTCGTGAAGCGCTTCCATGAGGAGAGCAGCGCGCTCTCTGCCCTGAACCATCCGAACATCGTCACCATCTACGAGCGGGGTCACCTGGGCAATCTGTACTTCTTCGCGATGGAGTACGTGGACGGAGTGCCGCTGGACAACGTGACGTGGGACCGGGCCGACGTCGGGCAATTCCTCCACGTGGCCAAGGGCACGGCCGCTGCCTTGAGCTATGCGCACGAACGAGGGGTCATCCACCGGGACATCAAGCCGGCCAACATAATGCTCAGCAGTCGGAACGAGGTGAAGGTCGCCGATTTCGGGCTGGCCAGCCTGGTGGCGGAGGAACGCCCCGAGCCGGAGACAAGGGCCGGGGCACGCGCCGTGCGGATGGGCACGCCCGCTTACATGAGCCCGGAGCAGAAGCGCAACCCGGAGCAGGTAGACGGCCGGACCGACATCTACTCGGCGGGCGTGGTGTTTTTCGAACTGCTGATCGGGGAGCGGCCTGCTCTGCCCGTGGAGAAGCTGCCCGGGGAGGTCTCCGAGCTGGCCGATCCCCGGCTCGACCCGGTCGTGGCGCGCTGCCTGGCGCAGGATCCGGACCGGCGCTACCAAACGGCACAGAGCCTGCTGGAGGATCTGCAGCGGTTCGGCCAGGAACTGGAACAGGCCCCGCCCTGTCCGGAGTGCGGCAATCTGAGCCCCGTGCGCAAGAAGAGCTGCGTCTACTGCGGCCGCAACCTGGAACAGTTCTTCGACATATGTCCGGAGTGCAAGGAGGAGAACCGCCGCGACGTGCATCACTGCCTCTACTGCGGGGTGGACCTCCAGAAGGGCCGCACCATCATCAGCGAGAAAGTCACCATGATGCTCGACCAGGCGGACCGCCTGCGCCTGGACGGCGACTACGAGGAGGCCCTGGAGATACTCGACGACGTGTCCAACGTGGAAGGACGCGTATTCGAGAGCGACCGCCAGCGCGCCGAGACGCTGCGCCAGAAGGCGCTGCAGGACCGGGCCGAGACCGCCCAGCGCTACTACAGCGAGGCGAAGCGCATGGTCAAGGAGCAGCGGTTCCGCGAGGCCGTCGAGTTGTTCAAGCGCGTGCCCCAGGCAGTGCGGGACACCACCGAGGACATACGCCGCACGCGCGAGCTGCAGGCGCGGCTGGCCGCACAGCGGCGCTCACAGACGAAGACTAACCTCATCCTGATCCTGGTGGCGATGGTCCTGGTGTTTGTGCTGCTGCTTTTCGCCTTCCTGTGACCCGGCCGGATGCCGAACGGCGGTTCACTCCTGTTCCGCCTCGCCGCCCTCGCCGGCCTCGAACAGACTTGGTGTCTGCCGGGCGCTGATGTTCATCACCATCAAACGCACGATGACGATCACAGCGAAGGTCAGCCCGAGCACGTTGAAGTAGTCCAGGACCACGGACTTGGTGATGCCGCCGGCACCGATCATGACCGCGGCGACATAGCCCAGACCCTCCAGGGCGTGGAGCTTCTTTTCAGCGCTCACTGGTGCCCCTCCCTGAGTCCGTACACGACCGACACGTCGGCCCGAACTGCCGACAGGCGGGCCCCGTCAGCCGTGTCGCAAAGAAACACGGTGTGATCAGGCGCAAAAACAATGCCGCCCAGAGCGGCATTTCCCCTCCTTGCGCCGGCCCCCGGTTCGACCCGTGCCGCCCTACCCGCTGCCGTAGCCCCCCACCTGGCCCTGTTGCTGTGCCTCAGCATAGCGCCGCTGCTGCATCTCCCGGACGAACTTCTCCTCCTTGAACAGCACGTCCGGC
>JAWOCH010000409.1:0-3686 GCA_046483865.1 Candidatus Brocadiia bacterium
TAACTTTTTGGTTATTGATCCTGAAGATTGCATAGATTGCGCGGTATGCATCCCAGAGTGTCCTGCCAATGCCTCCCGCGCCCGGATGTCCAGGTGGTTGGTGGGCTCGTCCAGGATCAGGAAGTTGGGCCGCTCGACCATGAGCCGGGCGAGCTGGAGGCAGTTGCGCTCCCCGCCCGACAGGTCGCGCACGCACTTGTGGATGTCTTCCGGTCCGAGCAGGAACCGCGCCAGGATGCCGCAGGCGTCCTTCCGCCCCATCGGCGCCACCGAGCGTATCTCCTCGATGATGGTCCGGTCGGAGTCGAGCACCTCCTGCTGTTGGGCACAGTAGCCGACCGTGAGGCTGGGGCCGATGCGGATGTCCGGGTGCTCCCACGCGCCGTGCTCGACGATGTCCCGCAGCAGCGTCGTCTTGCCGGAGCCGTTCGGGCCGACCAGCGCGACGCGCTCGCCGCAGTTCATCTGCAGGTCCACGTCCTCGAGAAGCTTAAGGTCGCCGAAGGCCCGGCTGTAGCCGCGCAGTTGCAGGGCGACCGTCGCCCGGCTGGCGTCGGTGGAGAAGTCCGGCTGGATCGCCGACGGGCCGAGGGTGGGCTTCTCCACGGCCTGGGCCTTCTCGCGTTCGAGCTGCTTCCGCCGCGCGCGCAGCCGTCGGCCCCACGCCGGGTCCGTGCTGCCGCGGGCGATGTTGGCGAACCGCTCCACCAGCGCCTCGAGCTGGGCCAGCCGCTTCTGGTTGGCCACGTAGTCCTCCTGCTGGGCGATCAGCCGCCGCAGCCGCTCGGCGCGGTAGGAGGAGTAGTTCCCGTCGTGGCAGGCGATGCGGCTGCCCTCCAGGTGCAGAATGCGCCCCGCCACGCGATCCAGCAGGTAGCGGTTGTGCGAGACCAGCAGTATGGCCGCCTTCGAGCGGGCCAGGAACTCCTCCAGCCAGGCCAGGCCGAGGTAGTCCAGGTGGTTGGCCGGCTCGTCCAGCAGAAGCAGGTCCGGCTCCCGCAGCAGCGCCCGCGTCAGGGCCAGCACGTTCTTCTCCCCGCCCGAGAGTGAGCCGACCTTCTGCCCCATGCGCCCGGCCAGGCCCATGGCGTCCAGCATCGCCTCGGCCCGGCGGGGATAGTCATATCCGTGGCGCCGCTCGAACTCGTCCCGCACGCGCTGGTAGGCGCGCATGGCCCTGTCGAGCTGGTCGCCGGACGCGTCGGCCAGGCGTGCTTCGTGCTCGCCAAGCCGGGCGGCCAGGCGGTTGTAGTCCGCCAGCACGAAGTCCATCACGCCCGCCTCCTCGTCCGCCTCGACGTGCTGAGGCACGTAGCCCACCCGCACGCCCCGGCGCACGACGGCGTTGCCCTCCGACGGCTGCTCCGCGCCGGTCAGGATGCGCAGGATGGTCGTCTTGCCCGACCCGTTCGCGCCGATCAGCCCGACCTTCTGGCCGGAGCTGACCTGGAAGGACGCCTCGCGCAGGACCACCTGGTCCCCGTAGCGCTTCGTCACGTTCTGTAAACTTGCCAGCAACATGATGCGACTCCGGTGCGGCATTCGGTGCGACGTTCGGCACAGGCCGGGCGCGCGACTCCGTTGCGATCACGCAGCACGGCGTTCAGTGGGCTCCCGGAGGCAAACAAAAAGGCCACGGTCGCCCGTGGCCTGCGTCGTCGCCTGTCTGTGTCAGGGAGAGAGCCCGGCCAACGGAAGCAACCAGCACGAGACGGACCATGAGCAGGCGCACGCAAGGAGTCCCCGCGAGCGCGGCCCGTCGGCGCTTGCCGTTGCGCTAAGGCGTCATCTCCGCCGCGTCCTCCGTGTTAGAGCAGCTCAGCGATGCGCCCGCCCATTATGCCGCGGGCGGAGCGGAGAGTCAAGACCGAAATGCAGGTCCGTTCAGTTGACTGAGCAATGAGACCCCGGACTGCCGGCCTCGTGCCCCGCGAGCGGTCTTCACCCGTGTAGCACGGCCGCCCTCGGCCGTGGTCCGTTTTTCTGCCCCAGCCGAGGGCGGCTGGGCTACACGTTTCACGTGTACCGGCCCGGCAAGCCGGCCGGACCCAGAACCGCCCCGGCCTACATCGCCGTATTAGCCTGCGGCTAAGAAGGTTGAAAGGCGCCCCACCCCAGAGAGGCTGCGCGCCGCTCGCACAGGCTTCTGGAGTGCGGTGGCTTGCCACCGCACTGCCGTTGCGGGGCTTGCCCCGCTGTGTCCGGCGCGGCCTCAACACGCGACGGCCCGCACTGGGCCGTAGATACTCCTGACCCGATTCCCACGGGCGGCCTGCGCTCTGGCTAAAGGAGATCCCAGTAAGGGGAGTCGGCTGCGCCGGAGAAGTCGAAGTGATCGTCGGGAATGCGTGGGAATACCGCCTTGTAGCTCGCCATGACTGCCTGTTTCTTCTCGTCGTCGCCATCTCCTGCCAGATTGACCACTCGCACCTCGCAGTCGTCCTGGATGGCCTCGCGGAAGAGGAACTGCGCCGCGAAGTCCGTAGGAGGCAACGAGTAGCCGAAGAAGATGACCCGGGTCGCCTTGCTCAGGTGCTGATATGCACGATACCACACGACCTGCAAGACAGGTTCGGCCAGTAAGTCTGCCTTCGCGAGTACAGGCGGGACGATGAAAGACTCACGTTCGTAGCCTGGCGTGTAGGAACCGCGACCGTGTCTGCTACGTTGGCACGAATCGCGAGCTAAGTCGTCCAGACGGAAAGGCGGCTGAGCGCCTCTCCTGATGCGCCAGTTGATCGAGCCATGCAACTTCAGCAGGAGAAAGTCAGAGCGGTTGCCGCTCGCGTGCCCACCTCGCCAGTAGGGGCATGGGAACCCATAGCCGCGCGCCGCGTTCCAGGCCGGCTCGTCGTGTTTCCTCTTCGTGCTGAGTTCCCACAGAGCCCTGTCTGTGAAGTCATCGTAGTTGAACGTCACGCATGTGGCTCGTGCGTCCAGTACGCGCTGGAACTTCTCACGCAACATTTCGCGTTTCCTGTCTGCCGTCCACTGGCCGTTCAGCATGACGCGCGTCATGATGTCCGGGCCCGCGTTCAAGATGGCTTTCGTAACTGCTCGCTTCACTGCGTCAAAGGCACCAGCCAAGAGTCGCCCCGCGCCCATGTCTTTGTCATATGGCATTCCGGTGTGGAGCCGTGTCATCAGCCGCTCGAGGTTGACCCTGTGCCTCCCATCCTCCGACTGCCGACCACACGCAGCAAGCTCTGCGTCCAGGACTGCCTGGCCGTAGCTGGAGCCGAGAACACGGTCTTGCACTTCGCTCAGGTCGTAGTAGTCCTCGACAAGAGGCGCATCCGGGAAGAACGCCTTCGTGAAGCCAGCTCCAAGGACAAGAACCGTCTTCTCATTTTGTTCCTCAGACATAGCCTCTTTCCTGTCCGTTGGTTAAGGAGTGCGCACACCTCACCACGTGATGGCTTCCTTCTGGCTGTAGAGGCACCCGGTCTCTATCTCCTCTGCCGGGGCGGTGGCGAGCCACAGGGGTGTCTCGACGCCCTCCTCGACCGAAAGCGGCGCCTCCGGGCCGCCCATGTCCGTGCGCACCCAGCCGGGGTCCACCGACGCCACGATGATACCCGTTCCCTCCAGCTCACCGGCCAGCACCTTGGTCAGCCCGTTCACGGCGGCCTTCGAGATGCTGTAGGCGGGGTAGTTCCCGGCGTGTGGCGGCGTGAGACGGCCCA
>JAWOCH010000422.1:0-14254 GCA_046483865.1 Candidatus Brocadiia bacterium
CAGCCGGAGGACGTGCTGGTCAGCGACCTGCCCCTGCTGGCCGACGTAGTCCTGTGGGGCCTGACCGTGGGGCTGATCATTTACCTTCCTGTGTAGAAAGCATGGCTTGTAGCCCAGCCGCCCCCGGCTGGGGATGACCACAGGCGAGAGCGCCTGTGCTACATATGGATCTTCAGCGGGAGCGGGCTGGATGATTCGTAACGGTGAAGCCATGGTTTCTGCACGGCACATGTACCTCTGAGCGGCCCGGCATGGCAGAGAACACGTCCGCAAGCGGCAAGCGACCCGGCCTCCTGACGCTGCTGCTGATCGTGGGACTGGCGGCGGTGGCCGTGCGGGCGGTCTTCTTCGTCGAGTTCCTCCACGATCTGCCCTACTACCGCTCCACCCATCGCGGCACGGACATGCACACCTACCGCCTGTGGGCGGAACGGGTGGGCGAGGGCGACCTGCTGAGCCGGCACCGGGGGCCGTTCTACTACACGCCGCTCTACGCCTATGCGCTGGGCGGCGTCTACGCGCTGAGCGGGACCGACGGCGTGGTGCCGGGCATGGTTCTGAACGCCCTGTTCGGCGTGGCGGCCGCGCTCTGCGCGGCGGGGCTGGCCCGGCGCCTGTTCGGCTGGTGGGCCGGGCTGACAGGCGGCCTGTTGATGGCGCTGAACGGCTCCCAGATCTGCGTCGAGGGTGTGACGCTGGTGGACGGGCTGCTGCCGGCGTTGCTGCTGGGGGCGCTCTGGCTGGTGGTGGAGCTACTGGACCGTGATGCGTCGCCGGCGTGGTGGCTGGCGCCGGGGGGTCTGTTAGGTCTGGCCACGGTGGGGCGGGGCAGCAACCTGCTGGTGGCGGCGGCGCTTGGCGTGCTGCTGCTGGTCGGGCTGGGCCGCCGGCGCGGATGGGGACGGTCGGCGGCGGCCTGCCTGCTGCTGGCGGTCGGCTTCGCCCTGCCGCTCGTGCCGCCTGTCCTGCGCAACGGGCTCATGCACGGGCGCTGGACGGTGACCACCAACGGGCCGGTCATGCTGTACATCGGCAACCGGCCGGGCGCCCCGGGTGTGCTCTACACGCCGGGCGATCTCTCCCGGCAGGCGGCCCGCGAGCGGAGCGACGGATACTGGATGGGCCGGCTGGCCGACGAGCTGCGCGAAGATGCCTGGTCGCTGCCGGCGACCATGTGGCGAAAGGTGCAGCTCTTCTTCAACGCGTGGGACGTGCCGGGGAACCTGAACTACCACTTCGTGCGCCGCTACGTCACCTCGCTGCGGCTCCTGACGGTCGGGCCGCTGGTGCTCTACGTGCTGGGGTTCGTGGGGCTTACGGTCACGGCGCTCCGGTGGCGGCGGCTGGTGCCGCTGTACGTGTTCGGGGGCAGCTTTGCGCTGTCCATCATCCTGGTGCTGGTGGACGGGCGCTACAAGCTGCCGTTCCTGGGACTGCTGGCGGTGTTCGCCGGAGCCGGGCTGGTGACGCTGGCAGGCCGGCTGCGTCGGGGTGAGTGGGAGGTGCCGTTCCTGTCGGTGGTGCTGGCCGGGCTGCTGACGTTGTTGTTCTGGCCGCGCGGGCCGACGCCGTTCCTGGACCGCAACTGCCCCCTGCGCGCCAACGAGTATCGCGTCAACGCGATGGCCCTGATCCGCGCCGAGCGCGACGAAGATGCCGAGGATATGCTGGACGACGCGTCGCTTCTGTTCCCCGCCGATGCCCGGTTCGCCGTGCTCTGCGCGAAGCTCCACCTGCAGGACGGCGAGGCGCGGGAGGCGCTGACCGTGCTGGAGCGGCCGCTGGAACGCGGCATCTTCGACGAGGAAGCTATGGAACTGCGCGTGCACACCTACCGCGAGCTTGGCCGGGAAGAGGACATGCGCCGCGCAGCCCGAGAGCTGCTCCACCGCCACCCGGGCAACCAGACGGCCCGCCGGGCGCTGGGGCGGTAGGCGCCTCCGAACCGGAATCAGGGCAGGTAGCGCGCGTTGACGTCCACTGGCGCATTGAACTGCGCCTTGTTCAGCTTCCGGGATTCTGTGCGCCAACTGGACCCGCAGAAGGGCCACTCCCAGGACGTCAGACGCCAGCCGACCTCCGGATCCGGCTCATACTGGAGGACGGCCTCCCCATGGACCTCCTCCTTCTGGTTGAGCGACTGGCTTTTCAGGACGGCGTAGTCCATGTCTTCGGCCAGCCACCATCGGCCGCCTCCCTTCCCCGTGTCGGGCGACAGTTGCACCTGCTCGATGATCAGGCAGGGATGTCCGCGGAACGTCTCCCGCCCGGCCACCACCAGCTCCGCCGGGTCAGCGCGCCCCAGGGCGGGGTCGAGCAGCCGATAGGCGTCTATGACGGGCACCACCGCCAGGTCCCAGTAGCTGGGCTGCGGGACGAGCCGGCCCACCTGCTGGCCCTCCGCGTCCAGGCGGACAGTATGCGTCTGCAGATGGACGGACGCCTGGAAGTCGGGCTCCAGCTCGCGCGTGACCACGTTTGCGCCCGGGCCGGACCGTTCGGTTCGCGCCTGCGAGCCATCTACGACGACTGCGAAGCGCATGTCACGCGGAAGTGACTCCCCTTCTCCCGTGGGCAGCCCGACGCGCTCTGTCTCCGGGTCCCAGCTGGGCAGGGCGCCCAGGTCAACTTCCTGCTGCTCCACCCACTCGTAGTGCAGCGTCTGCGCGTTGCTCTCGCGCGCCTCTATCTGCTCGATGACGGACGCCGGTGCCGCCTCCGCCGTGGGCGATTCACCCCGGCTGGCTCCTGTGCCCAGGAACGCCACTCCGGCAACGGCTGCCGCCGCAACCAGCGCGATCGCTATGCCTGCAGCACGTCTTCTCCGTTTGCCCATGGCCGCACCTTCCTCTCAGGGGTCGTAACATTCGTACTCAGGGAAATTCGAGATCCTGTCACAGAAGTTCCCGCCAACCCAGCCGGCTTCGAACTGAGTGCCGGCCGTGTAACAGCGCGAGCCGCCCATCGGATACTTCCACAGCGTGAGGTACTCACCTGTCCATCGGATCCCCGCCCCACCCGGAGACTTCGGCGACTGCACGAAGGCGGCATGTGCTCTGCTGTACTCACCATACTCGCAGTAACCGCTGTTCGGTGTGTAGTGAAGGGTAATGATCGTACACTCCGGAGGCAGCGCGCAGTCCGCGCGGGCGACTGCAGGAGCCGAGCGGTCATCCTGTGAGAACACCAACACAGTGCAGAGGCCAACCACCACGATCAACGCCAACGCCAGCCGCAAGCGTTTGCTCATGTCGCGCACCTCCACCCAGATGGACTGAGTCTTCCCTCTACTGTTACATTATAGCCCCCCCCCATAGGATGTCAAGAAGAAAAACCGTCCCATTCCGCTCAATACCTTCCGTTCCGTCGCAGTCTGAGCACAGGCCGTGCGCAGATGAGCCTACCCCCTGGCGCGCGAGCGCAGGCGCTGTTCGGCCTCCGGGCTCAGCTCGCCGAACTGGATGCGGTAGAACCGGGCGTATTCGCCGTCCCGCTCCATCAGCTCCTCATGTGTGCCCCGCTCGTGGATCTCCCCCCCGGCGACGAACAGGATCTGGTCGGCGCTCAGGATGGTCGAGAGCCGGTGGGCGATGGCGAAAGTCGTCCTGCCCTCGCGCAGCCGCTCGACGGCCTGCTGGATGAGCAGCTCGGTCTCGGAGTCCACAGAGCTGGTCGCCTCGTCGAGGATGAGTATCTGGGGGTTCTTCAGCAGGGCGCGGGCGATGGAGATGCGCTGGCGCTGCCCCTCGCTCAGCTTCACGCCGCGCTTGCCGATCTCGGTGTCGTAGCCGTCCGGCAGGCGGTGGATGAACGGCGCGGCGTTGGCCAGGGTGGCCGCCTGCACTATCTCGTCCCGCTCGGCGTCCGGACGGCCGTAGCGGATGTTGTCCGCCACGGTGCCGCTGAACAGGAAGTCGTCCTGCATGACGATGCCGATGTGGGAGCGCAGCGAGCGCAGCTTCAGCGTGCGCACGTCGCCGCCGTCCACCACGACGCGCCCGTTCTGGGGGTCGTAGAAGCGGGGTATGAGCCGGGTGATGGTGGTCTTGCCGGCGCCGCTGGGGCCGACCAGGGCGACCATCTGCCCCGGCCTGGCGGTCAGGTCAACGCCCTTCAGCACCGTCTCGCGGTCGTAGCTGAAGTGCACATTCTCGAAGCGCACTTCGCCCCGGCACTCGGCCAGCTCGCGGGCGTTCGGGGCGTCCTTGATGTCCGGCTCGATGTCCATGTACTCGAAGAACCGCTCGATGCCGGCGAAGAACTCCCCGCCCCGCTCGGACATCATCATCATGCGCAATATCGGCTGGTGGAACCGGCCGAGATAGAACAGAAACGCCGTCAGCGTGCCGATGGTCAGCTCCCCCTCGAAGGCCCGCAGGCCGCCGTAGAGCAGCACTATGGCCAGCCCCACGTTGTTCAGGAACAGCGTGACCGGGAACAGCGTGGCGATGTAGCGGATGGCCCCCATCCGGCTGCGGTAGTGGTCCTCGTTGGCCTGGGAGACGGCGCCGGTCTCGCGATCCTCGCTGACGAACGCCTTGATGACCCTCATGCCGGCCAGGTTCTCCTCGAGCACTTCCGAGAGCGACGCCTTGTCCTTGCGCACGGTGCGGAACTGCTGGAGCATCCGGCTCATCGGCCGGCGGGCGCAGACCACCAGCAGCGGCGCCACCACCATCGCCACCACCGCCAGCCGCCAGTCGTAGTAGAGCATGATGCCCCCCGCTCCGAGAAGCGTCACGATGCCTATCAGGATGGTCTCCGGCCCGTGGTGGACTATCTCCTGGATGACGTTGATGTCGTCCACCAGCCGGCTGAGAAGCTCGCCCGTCTTCTTGTCGTCGTGGAAGGACATGGACAGCTTCTGCAGGTGGCTGTAGAGGTCGTTGCGCTGGCGGGAGGTGATGCTCTGGGCGACCTCGTGTCCCCAGTACTCCTTCAGTCCGTGCAGCAGGGCCCACAGGCCGTAGATGGCCACGATGCCCCCCGCGCACAGCCCCAGCAGGCCCAGGTCCTTCGCGGGGATCACCTTGTCAATGACGTGGCGGATCAGAATCGGCGGCGACAGCAGAAGCAGCACAGCCACCACGTGCATCAGCTGCACGGTGCCGAAGGTCCACTTGCGCGCGCGGACGTACGACTTCAGGAACCTTTTCAGATCGGACCACATGGCTGGGGACCTCGTGCTCGACTCGACCGGGGAATGGACGTGCGCCCCCTCAGCATGACTACGTACCACACTACCCAGCGTCTCGGACCGGTTCAATGCAATCCGCCGATTTGCGCGCAGCGGCTTGCGTTGACGAGCCCGCGCCCTTTGACAGACCGGTGGTGACGGCCTACGCTCCCGTTCGCCCCTGGGAGATGGAGCCATGTATCCGGAGAAGGAGAACTTCCTGCGCGTGCTGCGGCGGGATGGGCCGTCGCACGTCTGCTATCCCGTCCCCTCGCGGGGCACGGACTATCGCGGCGCGTGGCCGAGCCACAGCCGGCCGTCCGAGGAAGCCGATTCCTGGCGGGACGAGTGGGGGGTGCTCTGGCAGGTGCGGGACGGGGAGACCTTCCCCGTCGGGCCGGCCGTCCCGTCGGTGGAGCACCTGGACCAGCTCCAGCCCCCCGACCCCGACCGGCCGGACCGCATGGAGCCACTCCGTGAGCTGTGCGCCGAGCTGGACCGGGACAGCTGCTTCCTCGGCGTGGGGCATCCGTATTTCCTCTACGAGAAAGCCATTAACATCCTGGGCCCGGCCGAGTTCTGCGCGGCCATGCTGACGGCGCCCGACGCGGCGCACCGGCTGCTGGACGTGATCCTGGAGTTCGAGCTGGGCATAGCGCGGCGGTTCTGCGAGCACGCGCCGGACCACGTGACCTTCAGCGACGACTACGGCCACCAGGACCGGCTGGCGATGTCGCCCGACTGCTGGCGGCGGTTCTTCAAGCCCCGGCTGCGGCGGGCCGTCGAGTTCTACCGCGAACGCCTGGGGCCGGAGGCCGTCATCGGCCTGCACAGTTGCGGCCACGTCATGCCCATCCTGGGGGACCTGATGGAGGTCGGCCTGCAGATACTCCACCCCGTCCAGTCCACCGCCAACGACCTGGCGCAGATGCGGCGGGTGACCAGCGGGCGCCTGACGCCGGCCGGCTGCATTGACGGCCAGCAGACGCTGCCCCTCGGCACCCCGGAGGACGTGCGGCGCGAGGTGTTCGCCAAGCTCGACCTGCTATGGGAGGGCGGCGGCTACCTGCCCATGCCCGAGAAGGTCCACGGCGTGCCGAAGGAGAATATCGCCGCCATGGAGGGAGCCATCCGCGATTGGAGCCGCCGGAACGTCGAGCCGTGACCGGGCTACTGCTGACGGCGTCTGGGCCACAGATGTACACAGATTCACACGGACAACGGCAGAACGGCAAGGACAAGCCGTAGTTCCTCACATCTGCGTTCATCCGCGTTCATCTGCGGTTCCGCTGTCGTTCGTTGCGCCGTCACTTGCGCGTCTGCGCCGCCGCCCTTAACATTGCCCAGGCATCTCACCCGCGGGAGACGGCTGCTCCCCGCAGACTGCCTCGACGAACCCGTTCATCTGGAGACGCCCATGGACTACCAGCAGTTCATCAACCGACAGATCAACGACATCCGCCAGACCGTCGGCGACGGCATCGCCATCAACGCACTCAGCGGCGGCGTGGACAGCTCCGTGGTCACCGTGCTGGGCCACCGCGCACTCGGCGACCAGCTCAAGACTTTCTTCATCGACAACGCGCTCATGCGCGAGGGCGAGCCGGAGCGCGTGGTGGCGACCTTCGCCGAGATGGACATCCCCGTCGAGCTGCTGGACGCGCGGCGCGAGTTCCTGGACGCACTCGCCGGTGTGACCGACCCGGAGGAGAAGCGCCAGGCCATCACCGACACCTTCTACCGCGACGTGTTCGCTGACCTGGTCGAGCAGACCGGCGCCCGCTTCCTGCTGCACGGCACCATCCTGACCGACATCGAGGAGACCGTCGCCGGCATCAAGCGGCAGCACAACATCCTCAGCCAGCTCGGCATTGACCCGCAGGAAGCGTACGGATACCAGGTCGTCGAGCCGCTGAAGGAACTGCGCAAGGACGGCGTGCGCGAGGTGGCCCGCGAGCTGGGGCTGCCGGACGAGATCGCCGAGCGCATCCCCTTCCCGGGGCCGGCATTGGCCACGCGCATCGTGGGCGAGGTCACCGAGGAGCGCCTGGAGGTCGTGCGGCGCGCCACCGCCATCGTCGAGGAGGAGCTGGCCGACACGGGCGCGTTCCAGTACATGGCCGTGCTGCTGAACGACCGGGCGACCGGCATCCGGGACGGCAACCGCGAGTTCGGACGCATCATCGTGGTGCGCTGCATTGACAGCGTGGACGCCCGAGCGGCCACCGCACGCGAGCTGCCGTGGGACACGCTCGGGCGCCTCTGCCGGCTGATCACGGGAATCGAGGGCGTCAACCGCTGCCTCTACGACCTGACGCCCAAGCCGCCGGCGACGATCGAATACGTCTGAAGAAGTCTGAATTCTGAAGTATGAATTCTGAAGTAACGGCAACTGACGACAAAGGCCCACAGGCGAGGGCGCCTGTGCCACACGTGGGCACTGAGCAGTACGGAACTCGGCGCTCCGGACAGGTGAAACGTGCTTTCTACAAAGCAGTCTGAAGTCTGAAGTAACGACACGGGCGGCAGACTCACAACTACCAACCAACAACCACCGACCAACAACTAACCCACTGCGAGGGTTCCACATGGAGGGTTACCTGCTGCTGGCCGACGGGATGCGCCTGGACGGGGTGCTCAACGGCGCCCCCGAGACCGCCATCGGATGGCTCGTGGCCAACACGGCCGTCGTGGGCTTCCAGGAGATGATCACCGATCCCGCCTACCGGGGAGCCATCGTGGCTTTCACCTACCCCGAGGTGGGCTCGGTGGGCGTGGCGGAGCAGTTCTCCGAGTCGGCCGGCGTGCAGGCCGCCGGGGTCCTGGTGAAGGTGCTGAGCGAGTTCCGCAGCCACTACCAGGCCGAGGAGGACCTGGAGCAGATGCTGGCCGACGCCGGCGTGCCGTGCCTATGCGGGGTGGATACGCGCGGCGTGGCGGTGCACCTGCGGGAAGAGGGCGAGATGGCCGCCGCCATCGCGCCGGCCGAGGTGGACGAAGCGGAACTGCTGGACCGCCTCCAGGGGGCCGGACGGCCTGACTATTCGCCGCCCCAAGCCGGACCGAGAGCCCGCGGCGACGGAGGCCCGGAGGTCGCCGTGCTGAACCTGGGCATCCGGCGCTCGGAGCTGGCCCAGCTCGCCCGCGGCTGCCGGCCCGAGGTGCTGCCCGCCGATGCCACGGCGGACGACGTGCTGGCCGCCGAGCCGGACGGGCTGTTTGTCTCGGACGGGCCGGGCATGACGGCACCTCCACAGAAGGCGGTGCAGACAGTCTCCGAGCTGGTCGGGCGCCTGCCGGTGCTGGCCGCCGGGCTGGGCCACGTGGCCCTGGGCGCCGCGCTGGGCTGCCGGCTGGCGTTTCTGAAGCGCGGCCACCACGGCGTGAACTGCCCCGTGCGCAACGTGCAGACCGGCGAAGTGGCCGTCACCAGCCAGCGGCACAGCTCCGTGCTCGATCGCGGGAGCGTGGAGGATTCGCCGGACGTGGAGTTGACCCACGAGCACATCAACGACCGGACGGTGGAGGGAATAGCCACGGCCGACGAGACGGCCGTCGGGCTGCAGTTCATGCCCGTGCCCTCCGAACCGGGCACCGTCAGCGCCCCGATAGCGGACTTCCTGGCGAACCTTGGTGCCGAGTGACTGACGCGAAAAGCTGCCTTAGTTAGGACGACGCCCCGACATGCCAAAACGCACCGATCTGCGCAAGATACTGATGATTGGCAGCGGCCCGGTCATCATCGGGCAGGCCTGCGAGTTCGACTACAGCGGCAGCCAGGCCTGCAAGGCACTGCTGGAAGAGGGCTACGAGGTGGTCCTCATCAACAGCAACCCCGCCACCATCATGACCGACCCGGTCATGGCCCACCGCACCTACATCGAGCCCATCGTGGCGGACGTGATCGAGAAGATCATCGCCCGCGAGCGGCCGGACGCCGTCCTGCCGACCCTGGGCGGCCAGACGGGGCTGAACGTGGCCGTCTTCCTGGCCGAAGAGGGCGTCTATGACCGCTACGGCGTCGAGGTGCTGGGCTGCGATCCGGACGCCCTCTCCACTGCCGAGGATCGCAAGTCGTTGAAGGAGGCCATGGTCGAGATCGGCCTGCGCGTGCCGGAGAGCGGCATCGCCACCAGCGTCGAAGAGGGCATGGAGATCATCCGGCGCATCGGCCTGCCGGTGATCATCCGGCCGGCCTTCACCCTGGGCGGCACCGGCGGCAGCACGGCCTACAATCTGGACGAGGCGCCCGACCTGCTGGCCGGCGGGCTCAGCGCCAGCCCCGTCCACCAGGTGCTGGTCGAGCAGAGCGTGCTGGGCTGGAAGGAGATCGAGTACGAGGTCATGCGCGACCAGGACGACAACGTCATCATGGTCACCAGCATGGAGAACGTGGACCCGATGGGCGTTCACACCGGCGACAGCGCCGTGGTCGCGCCCGCGCAGACGCTGACCGCCGAGGAATACGCCCGCTACGTGGACTACTGCAAGCGCATCATCCGCCGCGTGGGCGTCAAGGGCGGCGGGGTGAACATCCAGTATGCCGGCGATCCGCACAGCGAAGACGTGGTGGTCATCGAGGTCAACCCGCGCCTGTCCCGCTCCAGCGCCCTGGCCAGTAAGGCAACCGGCTTCCCCATCGCCCGCGTGGCCACCAAGCTGGCCGTCGGCTACACGCTGGACGAAGTGCTCAACAACGTGACCGGCAACACCTACACCCTCCAGGAACCCACCGTGGACTATGTGGTCTACAAGACCGCCCGGTTCACCTTCGAGAAGTTCCCCCAGGCCGAGCGCGTCATCAACACCAGCATGAAGGCGGTGGGCGAGTCCATGTCCATCGGGCGCAACTTCAAGGAGGCGTTCCAGAAGGGCCTGCGCTCGCTGGAGATCGGCCGGGCCGGCTTCGGCGCCGACGGGCGCGACCCCGCAGAGCTGCCCGACGAGGAGCAGGTCGTCCGCAAGCTCAGCGTGCCCAACGACGAGCGCTTCTTCTACATCCGCTACGCCTTCCAGCTCGGCTTCGACGTGGAGCGCGTGCACGAGCTGACCCACATGGACCGGTGGTTCCTGCACAACTTCCGCCAGCTCGTGGAGTTGGAGGAGCGGCTCGGCGCCGTCGGTTCGCTCGACCAACTCGGCACGGAACTGCTCGAGCAGGCCAAGACCTGGGGCTACAGCGACCGACAGCTCGCCCACCTGCTCGACTCGGATGAGTGGTCCGTGCGCGCGCGGCGACAGGAACTGGGCGTCGAGCCGGTCTACAAACTGGTGGACACCTGCGCGGGCGAGGTGGACAGCGAGCGGCCCTACTTCTACTCCGCCTACGAGCAGATCGAGGAGTGCCGCGCCACCGACCGCAAGAAGGTCATGATCCTCGGCGGCGGGCCCAACCGCATCGGGCAGGGCATCGAGTTCGACTACTGCTGCGTCCACGCCGCCCTGGCCGTCCGCGAGGAGGGCTGCGAGGCCATCATGGTCAACTGCAACCCGGAGACCGTCAGCACCGACTACGACACCTCCGACCGGCTGTATTTCGAGCCGATGACCGGCGAGGACGTGCTGAACATCGTCGAGGCGGAGCAGCCCTACGGGGTCATCCTCCAATTCGGCGGCCAGACGCCGCTGAACATCTCCGGCGAGCTGCAGGAGAAGGGCGTCCCCCTGCTGGGCACAAGCTCCCGCAGCATTGACCTGGCCGAGGACCGCAAGCAGTTCAAGGCCCTGCTCCACGAGCTGGGGCTGAAACAGGCGCCCAACGGCACGGCCACCTCCTTCGAGGGCGCCCTGGAACTGGCCGAACAGATCGGCTACCCCGTCCTGGTGCGCCCCACCTACGTGCTGGGCGGCCGGGCGATGGAGATCGTCTACGACGCCGAATCACTGAAGCACTTCATGGAGGAAGCCGTCCAGGCCAGCCCCGAGCGCCCCGTGCTGGTGGACAAGTTCCTCGAAGAGGCCATCGAGGTGGACGTGGACGCCATCAGCGACGGCGACCTGACCGTCATCGGCGCCATCATGGAGCACATCGAGGAGGCCGGCGTGCACAGCGGCGACAGCGCCTGCGTCATCCCGCCGCAGACCCTCTCCCGGGAGGTCCAGGACGAGATCGCCCGCCAGACGAAGGCGCTCGCCGAGGCGCTCGAGGTGCTCGGCCTGATGAACGTGGAGTACGCCGTGCAGTCCGGCGAGGTCTACCTGCTGGAGGTCAACCCGCGCGCCAGCCGCACCATACCGTTCGTCTCGAAGGCCACCGGCGTGCCCCTGGCCAAGTACGCCACCCTGGTGATGCTGGGACACAGCCTGGAGGAACTCGGCCTGACCGAGGAGATCCGCATCGCGCACGTGGCGGTCAAGGAAGCCGTCTTCCCCTTCGCGCGGTTCCCCGGGGTGGACACCGTGCTGGGGCCGGAGATGAGATCCACCGGCGAGGTGATGGGCCTGGCGGAGGACTTCGGGATGGCCTTCGCCAAGGCGCAGGTGGCCGCCGGACAGAACCTGCCGCAGGAGGGGCGGGTCTTCTTCAGCCTCCGCGACAGGGACAAGACCGAGGCCGCCGCCGGCGCCGCCCGACGCTTCGCCGAGATGGGGTTCGACCTGGTCGGCACCGAAGGCACCGCCGCCTGGCTGCGGGAGGCGGGGCTGGACTGCGAGCGCATCAACAAGGTGCGCGAGGGCCGGCCGCACATCGTGGACGCCATCATCAACGGCGAGGTGGCACTGGTGATCAACACCCCCAGCGGCAAGCAGCCGCGCGAGGACGAGATAGCCATCCGCAGCACCTCCTGGGCCCGCGCCGTGCCCATCATCACCACCATCCCCGGCGCCGTGGCCGCCGCGCAGGCAGTCGCCGAACTGCAACGCAGCGAAATGCGCGTCAAAACCCTCCAGGAATACACCGAAGACACCCACGGCGTCGTCCCCGAACCCATGCTCGGCCAGGGCTGAGGGCCACTGCTCAACGTGTGTGAAGACTATCGAGCCACAGATTCACACAGATAAACACAGATCAACGATAGAAACAGACAAAAGGCAGCCGACAGCGGCTTCTTAGCCTCTAGATCCGTGTAAATCTGTGTTTATCTGTGGCCCATTCGCCGTTCTCCGTGGCGGCGTCACGGGCGGTGGATGGTGCCGTCGGGCAGGCGGGCCTCCGTCCAGCCGGGCTCTGAGTCGTCGCAGGGATACCGCGCGGCGGCGTCCTCGTCGAACTCCATCCCCAGCCCCGGCTTGTCGTTCGGATACAACACGCCCTCGCGCAGCTCGGGGGTGCCGGGGAAGATCCCCCGCTCGGATTCCGTCCGGCGGCCGCCTTCCTGGATGCCGAGGTTGTGCAGCGCCACGTCCAGGTGCACGTTGGCCGCCATGCCGACCGGGGAGACGTCCCCCGGCCCGTGCCAGGCCGTCCGGATGCCGAACGGCTCGCACAGGTGCGCCAGCTTCAGCGCCGGGGTGATGCCACCAATCTGCGACAGGTGAACGCGCACGTAGTCGAACAGCCGCCGCGTCACGAACGGCACGATCTCCTGCGGATTGTTGAACAGCTCGCCCATGGCAATCGGCGTCGCGGTCTGCGCGCGAAGCATGGTCAGCCACTCCTGGTCCTCCGGCGCCAGCACGTCCTCCAGGAAGAACAGCCGATACGGCTCCAGGTCCTTCGCCAGCCGGACGGCGTCAATCGGCGCCAGGCGCTCGTGCACGTCGTGGAGCAGCTCGATCTCGTCCCCCAGCTCGGCGCGCAGATACTCGAACAGTGCCGGCACGCGGCGCAGCTTCTCCTTCGGGTCGTAGTATGCCCCCGGCGACGCGCCCTCCGGACGCTCCGCCGCGGCCGCTTCGACGCCCGTGTAGCCGCCGAGCTGGCAGCGCACGTGGCGGTAGCCCTGTTCCATCAGGCACCGCACCTTGTCGGCCACCTCATCCGGGCTGCGTCCGTCGGCGTGGGCATACGAGGCGGCGCCCGGACGGCACATGCCTCCCCACAGCTCGTAGCACGGCACGCCGGCCAGTTTGCCCTTGATGTCCCACAGGGCCATGTCTATGCCGCTGACGGCGTTGTTCAGCACGGGGCCGTTGCGCCAGTATCCGCTGACCATCATGGTGTGCCACAGGTCCTCGATGCGGCGCGGGTCGCGTCCCTTCACGCGGGGCCCCAGGTGGTGGACGACGGCCGCCTGGACGGCTCGGAAGCGCTGGGTGAAGGTCGCGCAGCCGAGCCCGTGGAGGCCGGGCTCCGACGTGATGACCTTCACGATGACCAGGCGCGCGTTCGGGCTGGTGGGCTGGGTGCAGAAGACCTGGACGTCGGCGATGGTCGGTGGCGCCATGGGCTCCTCCTGCAGGTTCGGGAGTCACTCGCCGTGGTATAGCCGCTGGAAGTACGGACGGTAGCCGGCGGGCTTCGGCCAGCCGCGGAACAGCGGCACGTCGTCCGGCAGTTCGGCCTCCCCGCCGCTGCGCAGCCAGCGGATGAGGGCCTGGTCGGCGCCGCGCCGCTCCAGCTCATCCAGCCCGGCCGCGTGCAGTTCCCCGATCCGCCCCGCCGGTTGGTCGGGCGCGTCGGCGGTGTCGCCGTAGCGGTGCAGCAGGCTGTCCTCCGGGCGGAGGGCCAGCTCCAGGTAGTCGTCCGGAGCGAAGACGGTGAACAGGGGCGCGCTGCCGCGGTTTGCCCACCCGTCGGCCGAGCCGCCGGCCAGGGCCAGCGGGCGCGCGCCGTCGCGCTCCCCCCGGGCGACTGCCAGCAGGTCCTGCGCCCCCGGCAGCCCCGGGGCCTCCACACCGGCCAGGGCGGCCAGGGTGGGCCAGAAGTCCTGCGGCTGGGCCATCTCGGCGCAGCGGCCCTGCTGCCCCGCCGGCGGGCGGATGAACAGCGGCGCGCGGGATATCTGCTCCTGTATGCGGCCGCCCTTGCCGAACCGGCCGAACTGGCCGACGCGCGTGCCGTGGTCGGAGGTCAGCAGCAGGGCCGTGTTCGCCGCCAGCCCGCTCTCGTAGAAGACCTCCAGGAACCGTCCGAAGCAGCGGTCCATCCACGTCACCTTTGCGGCATACTGGGCGCGCAGGTGGTCGGCCGCTTCG
>JAWOCH010000443.1:0-10177 GCA_046483865.1 Candidatus Brocadiia bacterium
GCGTGCTGGTGCGGCTGCCGATCGTGCCCGGCTGCAACGACCGGCCGGACCACTTCGATGCCCTCGCCCGGCTGGCCGAATCACTGCCGGACCTGCTGGGATTCGAGGTGATGCCCTACCACCGCCTAGGGGCCGGCAAGCGACGCCGGCTGGGCCTGGAGCCCGATCAGTTCTGCGAGATCGAGCCGCCGGACGAGAAGACAACGGCCGGCTACGTCCAGGCCCTGGCCGGACGCAACGTCCCCGTGACGAACGAAGTCCGCTGACGGACGCCAGTTGGGCCGTCTCGTCCCACCGGGTCAGGGCCAATCGTACGTGTCCCCAGTTACCGCGTGGTAGTTTGCATTAAGCTCCGGTGCCAGAAGCAGGATAGCTGCTATGCGGCGGGCCATCTCTGTCACATAGCGGACCTCTTCCTTGGTCAGCGCACGCCCGAGGACGCGGTTCTCACGGTAGCTGAGCCACTTCTTGATCACCTGGTAGCCGCCCAGCGTGTACTCCCAAACCTGGCGGGGCACGTTGCGCCAGTAGACCTGATCATTCAGGAATACGTCGTAGGTCGTGTCTCCCAACGCCTCCGTATCGGGAGGCCGTTCTGCGGCCGAGTAATCGCGCTGGTCAGACCTCCCGCTGCCAGGCATCGTCGCGCCGTTCGCCAGGTAACCCCAGCCGGCGGTCAACTCGAGGTCCCCCGTGCCGGGGTCAATCTTGCGACCGTTGACATGTGTCACATTCCCGATAGAACGCAACGGCGGACCAATCTCGCCGCAACTTACCCCTCGGACGGCTTGCATGGGATCCAGCAATGCGGCCAGCTTGCGGCCCAAGTCGGCGGATGTCTCGAGAGTCTCAGGACGCGAGGGCATCGGGGTCCGTGCCCAATCCTGACGCAGGGCGCCGGCGTTCTGCTGGCGGTAATCCACGGCGTGCATTATAGCAAGCGCGTGGTAGAATATGGCTTCCCCCGAAGCCACGTCGGCTGCCTCCGCGAACCGATCAAGATAAGCCAGTGCTTCGGGCGCAAGATTCAATACGGTTTCCTGGTCTGCCTGAGCCGCAAACATCTCCGCTTGCCCGCTGCCGGAAAACAGCATGAGGGGGAACATGTTGTTGTTCGGTTTCGCCACGTGGTGTTCCGCCAGAAGGCTGGTTACGAGAGGCTCTGGGCCGAGTTCGGGTCTGCTCCGCTGGCCCGCGCTCAGCCATGTGTTGCCATCCTTCACATGTGGGTAGTAGTCTGGCCGCTTCTCATCCAGCAGTTTGGTCTTCGGCTCCCAATAGAGCCAGCGGATGTCGAACGGCCGATAGCAACAACGGACGATGTTCTGCCGCAGCAAACCGCGCTTAAGTAGAGTATGACGAATGTGCTCTGGCTGGAACCGGGCCCGAGGCTGCATGACGGTCGGGTACTTCCGACGGATTTCCTCGTCGCTGACTGAGGGATCAAAATAGACCTCCAGGCGGGAGACCAGCGCCTGCCTATCGGTGTCGACCAGAAAGGCGTCGCGGCTTGTCTTCACGCCGGGGAAGGAGACGGGCATCAGATCAGTGAGCCTGGGCCAGGAGAGGTAGTCGGCCTGGAACGAAACCGGCATCAGGGGGTAGCCGATCTCTACAGACGGCTCCAAGCTCTGGTAACCACCGGGGTCTGTCCCCTGCTCGGCCTCCTCCAGCAATTCGCGCCGCTTCTCCGAACCCCAAAGATGGCGGAACCGGACCGTGCTGCCGGGGCCTACGCCTGTCGCCCCCTCGCGATTCTGCACCGAACTGGCGTCGCGCGCCTTCCTGACCAGCAAACCGATGGCCGTGCCGACCTGGATGCCTTCGCGGTTGTGCTCTGTGGAGAAGATACTCGGGTCCGGCTCTCCCCACGGGGTGGTCTTGCCCGTCTTGTACTTGTCACCATTGAGGCAGTCGATCCATACTTCGTCGAAGGCTTGCAGGTAGCGCTCACGCATGCCGGTGTGCGACAGACCGTCAAGCCAGGAGTAATTGGTGATGAGACAGACTATTCCTTTGCCAGTTTGCTCAACGATGCGCCGTTCGGCCATGCGGTAGAAGCGCACATACAGGTCATTGAGCCCCTGGCCCTGTGGCTGCGGGGCGGCTTGTGTTTCCCGGTACGCGTCGGAGAGCTGGCGCTCCTCTTCGACGGCAACGCCGGAATAGGAACTGTAGGGCGGGTTACCCAAGATAACGAGAATGGGCTTGTCCTGCTTGACCTCAGCGGCGGCGTCGCGTTCTTCTTCCAGCTCCACGAATGGAAGCTTAGTCTGCGGCTCGCCGGGGGGCTCCCACCCCGTCAGCGCATTGGTAAGGTAAACGCCCGCGCGATCATCGCCTTTCAGTGGCACGCCCAGGTCGCCGAGTTTGAGTCCGAGTTGGAGGTGGGCAACCACGTACGGAGCGGGGAGTATCTCAAAGCCAAATACGCGGTGTTTGGCTGCCTGGCGCACGTCATCTGCCGACAGCGCATCGCCTCCTCGCGCAAGCAGGCCGGTGGCAATCCTGTCAAGAACGGCGAGCAGATACGCCCCGGTGCCGCAGCACGGATCCAGGACGTAGACGCGCTGGTCTGCGAGACCGTCGGGTATATCCAGTTGCTCGCGCAGTGTCGTATCTACCCGCCGGACCATGTATTCGACGACTTCACGCGGCGTATACCAGACGCCGAGCTGCTTGCGGAGTTCGGGATCGTAGGCCTCAAGGAAGGGCTCATAGAAGTATTGGACGGCCTGCTCTTCCTCGAAGGAGCCGAAGAAAGCTTCGCGGTCAGTGCGGTTCAACACTGCAGTGGCCAGGTCCAGGAGTCGAATCAGGTCCATGGCGTGAAGCTGCTCTGGGTAAGCGATCTCGTGGAAGAGTTTGCTGACCGCCGGGACACGTATGTAGCTGGTCGTACGCATCCAATCGTAAGCCTCGTCTTCAGCAGGTTCGGCATCCCTGTGCCAGAGCACCCAACCGCTGAACAGACCATAGAAGAGGGTTTGCACGAGGGTGGAGCGGAAGAAATGCTCGCCTTGCGAGCCCTGGAACTTCATCCCCAAAGCCTCTTCGAGAGCCCCTCGAACGACCCTCAGGGCCGGCAGGGGAGCCTCCTCAACACGCGCAAGCGCTTCACGGGCATAGGAGGCCAGGAACCACGCTACATCCTGCGGGCGCCTGAGCGGGGCTTCGTGCAGCATCGCGCGCTTGAGGAACCCCACGAAGCGGTCACCCTGTTCCTCTGCAGCGCGGCGCGGATGCTGAAGCAGTTGCCGGAACTGCCTCTCGCTCTCCGCCAGTCGGTACACCTCCAGCACTGCCTTACGACGCCCTACGCTCTCTCCTACGAGCAGAAAATCGCGGAAGTTCGTCACGAGGATGACGCCATAGGAACTCCAGTAACGTGTTGCCTGCTCACCTTCTGCGGTCACCCAGGAGTCGTCTCCGAGTCCTTTGCACTCGACCACACCCCGCGCGGGACGCTGTCCCTCCAGGGGCTCTTTTTCGCCAGCCCGCTGGTACTGGTCCTCGGTGTACAATCCGAAATCGGGGTGCCCGGCTCCGGTGTCCGCCAGCTGGCGAATGGCGCGCACACGGGGCCGGAGCTCCTGCCCCACCCGGTTCAGGAACTTCTCCAACGCACCGTAATAGGACTCCTCTTCTACGCCGCCACCCGTTGAACGGATGTCGCGAAGCTCGCTAAGATACTCCTGCAGTGGATGCATGATGCTCCAATTCAGAGCGTCTGTGTCAGCACCGCCATTGTGCACGCCATTCGGACGGAGCGCAAGGTGTACCTGGATCCGAGCTCCTGCTGCGGCGGCCTGCCGGTGGCGTCCTCTGTCACCCGGATGCTCCCGTCCAGTTCTGACGCCAGTAAGGGTATTGTAACGTCCGCCGCGGCGCAAGGTGGCTTCCGCGCCCGTGCCGGCGGCCGTTGCACGGTCGGGCGCCCGTCGGTAGCATGACCGCCCCCAATCGCTGAGGAGAATGCCCATGGACAACTCGCTTCCCCGTGACGTGCAGATGCAGTTCATGCGCCCGGCACAGCTCGAGCGGGCGCTGCGGGAGTTCCCCGCCGTCTACGTGCCGTTCGGGCTCATCGAGTGGCACGGGCGGCACCTGCCGCTGGGCAATGATGCGCTGAAGGCCCACGCGTTCCTGGTGAAGGTGGCCGAACGCTGCGGCGGCGTGGTCTATCCGCCCGTCTTCTTCCCCTGCGCCACGGCGGCCGACGGCACGCTGGCCGAGGAGGACCGGCGCTGGAAGGTGCCCATGGTGACAGCGCTGTTCGCGCGGCTCAAGGCCGCCGGCTGTCGGGTCATCATCGGCGTGTCCGGCCACAACATCCGGGAGCAGCTCGAGATGATCCGCCGGGGCCTGGAGCCGGTCACGGCCGACGGCACGGTGGCCGGCGACGCGCTGTTCGAGGTCATGCCCGAATGGGCGGAGGAGCACGACGGCGAGTGCGGCGGCGACCACGCAGCCAGGTGGGAGACCTCCAACATGATGTTCTTCTACCCCGAGCTGGTGGACCTGGACGAGCTGGGCGACGGGCCGCTGGCGCCGAACATGCAGGCCCCGGACGGCATCGGCGGGCTCGACCCGCGCGAGCACGCCGGCGCCGAGGCCGGGCGGCGCAACGTGGAGATCGCCGTCCAGATCATCGGACGCCGCGCCCGGGAGCTGCTCGAATCCCTGCCCGAAGGCGAGCGCGAGTTCCGCCTGGAGGCCATCAGCCCCGAGCACTGGTGGTGCGTGTGAAGCGCAACGTCCCCGTGACGAACGAAGTCCGCTGACGGCAATCTGCCCGCTCCATATGAGGGCACTGCCGCCATGACTGTGCGCCAGAGGGTCCACCGGCCCGACCTGGACCTGTCCGTGGTCGCCCCTGACGGCGAACTGGCCAGCGGCTGCATCATCTGGCACAACGCGCGCAACCGCATGGGCATCCTGGAGCCCGTCTGCACGCATCCGGACTACCGCCGGCGCGGCCTGGGCAGGGCCGTTGTGCTGGACGCGATCCGGCGCGCGGCCGCCCTCGGCGCCACACGGGCCGTGGTGGACACGACGAAGCCCTTCTACCCGGCCATCGGCTTCCGCGAGAAGCACACCGGGCACATGTGGGTGCGGCACACGTGAGGCCCGGCCCGTTCAGCCCGGATGCGTCACGAACCGGGCGCCTCAAGGCAGCACTCGGCGCAGTCTTCGACGATCACCCCGCACTGGTCGCAGACCTGCACCTCCGAGTGCAGGGCGTAGAAGCCGTCCCACACCTCGCGCCTGACGGTGCGGCACTTCGGGCAGCAGAGCTTCTCGTACTCGAGGTCCTCGACCGCCACGGTTCGGGTATCCTCGCCGCAGAGCGGACAAAGGACCACTTCCTCCTCCTGTGCGGCCGACGGCCCGGCCATCGTCTCGCATCCCAGAGCCATCCCGAACACCAACACGACAGCCACTGCCACGGCTATGGTTCGCCACGTCATGGAAACCTTCCCCCATCAATCGTGGGACTTACCCCGCCGGCGGCGCGCCCACGACGCCCCCTGCGCCCATCGGCGCCCCGGCCGGCACTTACATAGATTGTAGCAGACTGCGCCCGACGCGCAAGTGCGGACCCGCATGCTGTGGCCGACCCGTGTTAACTTGGCTATACAGATCCGCCGTCAGTGCCGTAAGGATCGCTGCTGCCTGCCGACCTTCGACGAGCCGAGCACAATAGTCGCGCCAGCGCGTAGGTCAGAAACACCTCGCTCACCGCCGCTCCCGCCCGCGCCAACGCCCCCCCTACTTGGCCTACGTCTCGTTTCTGCCGTGGGGTTCAGTCTCTCTCTACGTCGAGGTATGTTCTGGAATAGGACGTTTCAAAACAGCGGCTACGTTTCCGTAGAGCTCACCCGTGGCCCCTTGCAACTGATGCAGCACGTCTATGTTCTTGCCCATCTTGCTTGTCCATTTCCCGGCGTTGGCTCCCCCCGTGGCCTGTCGCGCCGCGTGAGTGGGAGTGTCACCTCGACTGAAGATAGCCACCTTCTCAAAGCCTTGCTCGAACGACACGTCGCTACACACCTGGTAGCCCAGCGATCTGAAGACCTCAACGTAAGCACACACCGTATATTCCCGCGGAACGCCGGGCGGCCAGTAATACTGACAGGCCGAATCAGGCTCCCACCAGCGTTGCTCCCCGGCGGCCCAGCCGATGCAGTTGTACCGCGCATCACGATCACTCGTCTTCTTGAACCCGCCTGCTTCAGCGAAGCTAAACCGCGGATCGTCTTCACTTAGCTCCATATCTCACTCAACGTAACCTCTATCCCTGCCCCATCCAAGCCACGCCTCAGCCATGGCTTCGATGTCCCCGCGAGCGCTGTCGGGGACTGGGTCTTGTCTCGCTATCATCCGCAGCGCCCAGAACCAGTGGTCTGGTTGGCGTCTCAACTCATCCAGTATCAGTGGAATCGCTGGTGTCCCCATGCCGATGATTTGCTGGTACGCTGGATGGAGCACCATCTCGCGCACAGACGGCGCCAGGCTCGTCTCCTCCTTCCACTCTCTGGCAAACTCGCAGAACACCTGCCGGAGACGATGCACCTCAACTGGCGTGCCCGCATCATGTCCCCGTGGAGCCTCAGCGAAGATCACAAGGTGCTGCTCATTCCGCCGAGCCGTGTGCGGCGTCCCGTATCGAATCCCAGGGTGGAAAAGCACCCTCCAATCCCAAGTCCATTGTGCGCTAATGCCTGCGGGGCCTTGGCTGCGTGCTTTCCCTGCCTGTGGCCAAGCCTGCATCTCAGTCGTCACCATGACGCTCTCCTGCAGGTTTCAACCATGTGATCCCCTGTTCCTTAAGAAGAGAGCCCAAGGCCGCCTCTTTCGACAGAGCTCGTGCAACCGTCTCGTTCAGCGCACGTAGGTCCTCAACGTCGAGAGCAACGAAGAAATCCTGCTGCGTTCCGCCTTCGTAATACGAGATCTTCAGACTGTGCAGGACAACCGCGGCCCTTGGCTTCTCGGAGGGATCCTCGTGGAAGACCGGCCGGACATCACTGAGTATCCGGGCCGAAGCGAAGACCCGCTGGTGATCCGTCGCGACATCGAACGCCTTTGCCGTCACGCCCAGTGGCTCTTCCATAAGAAGAGCAGTCGACGTATCCTCGCAGAACGCGTCCCAGTCGACTTCCCTGGAGTCACCGGCCTCCTCACGGAGATCCTCGCCCGCCTCGCGAATGTCAGCGACGAAGGTCTCAACGGGCTCGTCTGCTATGAGCCGAGTTCGGAAAAGGCTGCCCAGGATGGCGACGTACTTCATGGCCTCCGCCCTTGCCATCCCAGTTGACTCAGCGACGTTATCTGCCAAATCGACCAGCATCAACGACGGAGCGCTGTCCCTGAGCGATCGGACGAGCGCGCGTCGCTTCTCCACAGGCAAAGCAATCAGGTCACGGAACGCTCTGGCGTGCTCCTCAGGAACCTGGATTCTCATGGATCGGCAAGCTCCCAAACGGCAGCTAACGGTCAATCGCCACAATCATCCTAACGGAACCCGCTAGGGTGTTGCCACAACAGGCGCCAACTACTCAGAAACCGCGACGCACGCTCCAGCACCGCGGCGTGACGACCACCGGGACACGCAAAGTCGCGACCATGTTAACCGGCCCGCCTCAGAGCGTCAAGCTTGAGGCGTTACTTTGCCAGGACATGGTACCCACCCGCCGGAAGCTGCCACCTGGCCGAGGAATCTGACCCTCTCCCTTCCGGCGCAAGTGCGGGCAGCCGCAGGGCCCAGCGCTTGTGAGGCTCCCCCTGCCGCCGCTATAATCGGGCTCCGCGTTTCTGCTCCCGCCGCGAGGATGCCGCCTTGGGCCTGATTGAACCGGAAGATTTCCGCCTGGCTAAGCTGGAGGAGCTGCGCCGGCTGGGGGTTGACCCCTACGGCGGCCGCTTCCCGGACACCTCGCCCATCGGCGAACTGGTGGACCGTTTCGACGACCTGGAAGGGGAGACGGTCCGCGCCGCCGGGCGCATCACGAACCAGCGCGACCTGGGGCGGGCCGTGTTCCGCGACATCAAGGACTGGACCGGCAGCATCCAGGTCTTCTTCCAGCAGAAGCGACTGGGCGAGGACGCGTTCGAGGTGCAGGCGCAGTTGGACGCAGGGGACCTGGTGGGCGTCGAGGGCGAGCTGACGCGCACCCGCACCGGGGAGATCACCATCTTCGCCGACACCTTCCAGCCCCTGGCCAAGGCGCTGCTGAACCCGCCGGAGAAGTGGCACGGGCTGCGCGACCAGGAGACGCGCTACCGACGCCGCTCGGTGGACCTGTTCACCAACGAAGATGTGATGGGCTGCTTCCGCCAGCGCTGCCGCCTGGTGCACGCGATGCGGGAGTTCCTTCACCAGCGGGGCTACATCGAGGTGGAGACGCCGATGATGCAGTCCATCGCCGGCGGGGCGGCCGCCCGGCCGTTCATCACCCATCACAACGCGCTGGACATTGATCTCTACCTGCGCATCGCCCCCGAGCTGTACCTGAAAAGGCTCCTGGTGGGCGGGATGGAGCGGGTGTTCGAGATCAACCGTGTCTTCCGCAACGAGGGCATCTCCAGCCAGCACAACCCCGAGTTCACCATGCTGGAGGTCTACGAGGCATACGGCGACTGCGGGACGATGATGGAGCTGGCGGAGCAGATGATACACCACCTGGCCGCCGACGTGTGCGGCTCGGCCACCCTGCCGTTCGGAGAGCCTACGATAGACTACACGCCCCCCTGGCCGCGGCGGCCGTTCTGGGAGCTGCTGGAGGAGAACCTGGGCCTGGCGCGTGGTGACGAAGAGGCAATCCGCGCGCGAGCGGAGGAGCTGGAGATCCAGGGCGCCCGCACCGAACATCCGGACTGGCTGGCCTACCACCTGTTCGAGAAGCAGGTCGAGGACGACCTGACCGGGCCCATCTTCGTGACCGACTACCCGAAGAGCATCTCCCCGCTGGCGAAAGCGAAACCGGACGATACCGAGCTGGCCGAGCGGTTCGAACTCTACATCGGCGGCATAGAGATGGCCCCTGCCTACGGCGAACTGAACGACCCGCTGGAACAGGAGCGCCGCTTCCTGGACCAGGTGGGCAGCGAGGAGGAGCGCCTGAGCATTGACCGCGATTTCCTCATCGCCCAGGCGCACGGCATGCCGCCGGCCGGCGGGATGGGCATCGGCGTGGACCGGCTGGTCATGGCCTTGACCGACCAGCGCTCGATCCGCGACGTGATACTGTTCCCGCTGCTGAGGCCCGAAGAGGGGGACTGAATGTCGGCGGAGGTCGTCCTGCAGGCCGAGGGCGTGGTGAAGGACTACCGCATCGGGCGGCGCCTGCTGCGCGTGCTGCACGGGGTGGACGTGCAGGTGCGGCGCGGCGAACTGCTGTGCATCGCCGGGCCGAGCGGCGCGGGCAAGAGCACCTTGCTGCACATCCTGGGCATGCTGGACACGCCGACCGAGGGGCGGGTGCTGTACGAGGGCGGCGACCTGGCGGGGCTCTCCACCCTGGAGCGGGCGCACCGGCGTAACCGGCTTTTCGGCTTCGTCTTCCAGTTCTACCACCTGCTGCCGGACTTCACGGCGCTGGAGAACGTGGCCCTGCCCGCGCTGGCGGAGGCGCCCCTGCCCCGCTGGCGCAGCCTGAGCAGGGAGGCGTCCGAGCGAGCCGCCCACATGCTGGAGCTGGTGGGGCTGGCCGAGCGCGCAGAGCATCGCCCGGCGCAACTGTCCGGCGGGGAGCGCCAGCGGGCCGCCATCGCCCGCGCCCTGGTCAATGAGCCCGAAGTGCTGCTGTGCGACGAGCCGACCGGCAACCTGGACAGCGAGACGGGGGCGGAGATATTGGGCCTGCTGGAGCGGCTGCGGACCGAGACCGACTGCACGCTGGTGATCGTGACCCACGACGAGCGGGTGGCCGCCATGGGCGAGCGCATCGTGCACCTGCGCGACGGCCGACTGGCGGAGGGACAGGGTCATTCAATTCTCTGACTGAACCGACCTGAACTGGCGAGTTGCTGCCCGAGAAGGGACCTGGCCTATGTGGCACGGCCGCCCTCGGCCGTGATCCGTCTTCTGCCCCCAGCCGAGGGCGGCTGGGCTACACACTGTGCGGGTTCTGGGCCGGGGGAACGTGCGCTGCTGACGACTTTTGAATGACCC
>JAWOCH010000043.1:0-7727 GCA_046483865.1 Candidatus Brocadiia bacterium
CGGTGGTGACGGTGACGTTGTCTATCTCCGCCGTGCACAGCACGCCGTCGCTATGGCTGGTCACCGGCAGGCCGATGTAGACGTCGGTGGCCATGCTGATGGTCACCGAGCCGACCTGGGTCCAGCTTGAGCCGTCGCTGGACTCGTAACCGGTGAACGTGTCGCCGCTGCGCGTCAGCCGCACCCAATAGGGGGCGCTGACGCTGCTGCCGGCGGTGTGGCTGCTGGAGCCGCCGGTCGAGGTGCGGCGCTGGAACGCCGTCCCGTTGCCCGGGGTCACCACCATCATCGCGTGCGTCGAGCCGCCGGTCAGGCTCTCGCGGATCATCACGCCCGCCTTCGCCCAGGAGTTGGTATTCTCCTGGCTGGCGACGCGCGCTTCGATCTCGCCGTCTCCTGACAGCGACTGATAGACGAAGTGGAAGTTGTCCGAGCTGCCCCAGATGTCGTTGCCGTCGCCTTCGATGGTGAAGGTGCCGGCCGAGTAGCCGGCGCTTCCGGCGGCTCCGGGGCTGCCGACGTCCTGGTTCTGCCACGGGGTGGGCAGGCCGCCGGAGGCCTGCGGCGTGGCTTCGACCTGGTTGGAGCCACTGGATTCGTTGCTCGACGTGTCGGTGGCCGTGACGTAGTAGTAGTACGTTGTGCCGTTGGTCACGTCGGTGTCGGTGTACTGGCTGGCGGTCACGTCGCCCTGCGGGTAGTAGTTGCCGCCCGTGCCGCGGTAGACGGAGTAGTGGTCCAGATCGGACTCGGCATTGTCGTCCCAGTCCAGATTCACCTGTCCGTCCCCGGCCGTGGCGCTCAGGTTCGTCGGCGCCGCCGGCGGAGTCGTGTCGGCGCCTCCGCCCGAGTAGAGCCGCGACTGCGGGATGATCTCCTCGGTCTGGCTCACGCTGGACCAGTAGAGTTCAATGACCGCGCCGCCGCCGTTCTCGTAGTAATCGAGCTGGATGTCGTAATTCGTCCCGGCGCTCAGGGCGATCGTGCCGGTGTCGTAGGTCGGCCCGTGGTCGGTCCAGTTGTCTATGACCGACTGGCCGTCCACCCACAGCCGGAGCACGTCGTCCGAGCGCGTCTTGAAGGTGTAGGTCTCCGAGTAGAGGGGCTCCACCTGGCCGGTCCAGCGGACGCTGAAGGAGTCGGCGCCCATCGAGGGGGCCGGCGAGCCGCTGCCCCAGTCGAAGTTGACCGTGGGGTCAACCCGCGTCAGGGCCAGATTGGTGAAGTCCATGTTGTCGTAGTAGTCACCGGTCAGCCCGTCGCCGGCGCCGGTGGCCTGAGGCGTCGCGCTGGCCTCGTTCGAGTACGGGGACTCGTTCGAGGAGGTGTCTACGGCGGTCACCACGTAGTAGTAGGTGGTGCCGTTGGTCACAGCGGTGTCGCTGTAGTCGCTGCTGCCGTAGACGGTGGCAATCGAGCTGTAACCCGAACCGCTGGTGGTCGAACGGTAGACGTTGTAGCCGTCCAGGTCGCCCTCGGCATTGTCGTCCCAGTCCAGGTCCACCTGACCGTCGCCGCCCGTTGCCGTCAGGTTCGTCGGCGCCGCAGGCGGCGTGGTGTCCGGAGCGGGAGTGGCCGATGCCTCGTTCGAGTTGGCGCTCTCCCCGACCGTGTTCACCGCGCTGACCACGTAGTAGTAGGTGGTCCCGTTGGTCAGCCCCGTGTCGGTGTAGTGCGTGTCGGTCAGCCCCGTGGCGATCTCCGTATACGGCCCGCCGCTGGTCGTGCTGCGCTTGACCTTGTAGGTCTGCGCGCCGGCGGAGGGATCCCAGTTCAGCGACACCTGCGTGTCGCCCGCGGTGGCCGTAAGGTTGGTCGGCGCGTTGGGCGGATCGGTGACCGAATCGCCCAGCAGGTCCCGGATCACCTGCATCTGGTAGTTGCGGTCCGGGTCGGCCGTGTCGTCGGTCAGACCCCAGCAGCCGTACCGGTTGTAGAGGCCGGCCAGGGACAGGTCGCAGGTCAGCCCGCCGCCGAGGGCCAGCCAGCAGTCCTCGTAGTTGTACGTCAGTTCGTCGTACATGCGCGAGGAGCGCACGGCGCCGATGCGGTTGGCGATGTTGGTGGTCGAACCCCCGCCGGTGTCGGTGCCGGTCTCGTAGGCCAGGGCGCCTCCGGGAAGGCCCCAGTTGGCGGCCGCGTTGATCCAGTCCTGACGGGTCGAGATGGAGTTCGTCGCCGTCTGGTGCATGTCGTCCAGGATCTGGTCCACCGTGTAGTTCTCGGTGCCGCTGTCGCCTCCGGCGGCGGCACCGCCCATGTAGGTGGCCAGCCCGATGCCGTAGAAGTAGTCCGACGGCGGGCCGTAGTTGTCCTGGATGTAGGGCAGCATGTAGGTCTCCAGCCAGTCCAGGTGGATCGCCCACCAAGAGAGCACGCCACGCAGGCGGTTGTTGACCTCGCTCTGGCCGAAGACGTTCGCAAAGGCGTTGACGATGTCCATCGTGCGGTTCGCGTGGCGGCGGTAGTGCCAGACCTCCGCGTCGGTCGAGCCGTCGTAGTCGTAATCGGCCGTCCCGGCGTTGACCTCCTCCTCGGCCATCGCCTTGTTCCACGCGTACTGGCTGAACCCGTAGTTCCAGACCTCGTTGGAGTTCTCAAGGTAGACGTTGAGGCCCGGGTCCAGGTTGTCGTAGACCAGTTGGGCGAGCTGGTCCAGGTAGTCATCGTCCGCCGCAATCGGCACACACAGCCACAGGTCCTTCTGCGTCTGGTTGCAGATGTCTATGTAATACTCGTAGCACCACCTGTCCTTCTTGTTCAGCGGCGGAATGTCGTCCATCGAAGCATCGGTCGACAGCTTGCGGTTCGACCAGTGCTGGAAAAGCGGCCCGTTCGCGTCCCACTCCACGTTGCCGTTGACGTGCAGGTAGCGGATCGCCGCGAAACTGGCCGTGTTGTAGCAGTTGATGACCTCGTCGGTGAACACCTGGGTCGTGTCCCAGGCGTAGCCCGGCCGGATGAGCCGGAAATCGGTGAAGCCGCTGCCCAACGGGTCACTGGAGGTCCGCTGCGTGTCGGTCAGGGACATCACGATCAGCCCGTGATGCGCCCCGGGCGGATCCACCGTCAGGTCGAAGGTCGTCGTGTTGGTGCCCGAATCGTAGACCTGATTCGAGATCGTGAAGGGGCCTTCTATATGGCTAAGGACCGCCTGGCCCTTGAAAGAGCCCTTGTAGACACCGCTGAGGTCCTTGCGGTAGACCTCCGGGTCGTCAATGCTGCCGGCCCACTCGGCGACCGGGCGGCCATCGTAGACGAACCTGCCGTCGCACTTGAGCCACCCGTCGGCGTCCACGTCGCTGGAGGTCAGATCGGTCCAGCCGCCGGCGCCGTCCGGTTTGGACCAGCGGTAGCTGTGATCGGCAAGGTTCACAAACTCCCAGCTCGCCCCACCCACGCCGATCTTGCCCGGGTAGGTCGTCTGGGCGGAAGTCGGCAGCGCAAGCGCAAGCGCCAGCGCAGCGACCGCCAGCACGACAAGGATCAGTCTGGTCGGCCTACACATCATCTCACTCCTCGAAAACTCGCCGGCGACCCGTGCGGGTCACCGCTTCTCCGTCGCACACGCTGCGCCGCTGGGGACGGGGCGTGCACGGATGCGCACTATGGGGCCACTGCCACCGCGACTGCGCCGGCGGTCGCGCCGCGTTGTACTCACCACCTCCCTTCGAGAAGCGAACCACGGGGACTACGGTTGCCTGCCCTGATCCGACGCACACAACAAGCAGAGCTGATCCCCCTCGCGAACCGCTTATACCACGTGGAGGGCGGAATGTAAATGACAGAAACGTAGGAATGCTTGCCTGAAACGTAGGTCTGGCGCGGCGGCGGCGCATATGAACTACGTGCCTGACGGCTGAGCGGACCTCATTGTCGGTTGCCCCGGCGGCTTGAACCCCGCCGGCAGGCAGGCTACAATGCCAGATGCAGGTACAAGTCTTTTCTCCGGATGCTGCGCGGGGCCGATGGGCAAGCTATTCCAGGCCGAGGGGCTGGTCAAATACTACGACGGCCGTGCCGTTCTGGACGAGGTCAGCTTCGACGTGGAAGCCGGCGAGGCCGTCGGCATGCTCGGCCCCAACGGCGCCGGCAAGACCACGGCCTTCCGCATCTGCATCGGGCTGATCCGCCCCGCCGCCGGCACCGTTCGGTTCGACGGACAGGAGATCACACGCCTGCCCATGTACCGCCGCGCCCGACTGGGCATGAACTACCTGGCCCAGGAGCCCAGCCTGTTCCGCCACATGAGCGTGGAGGACAACCTGCTGGCCATCATGGAGATGCAGGGGGTGGGCGCCGACCAGAGGCGCGCCAAGGCCGAAGAAATGCTCAACGAGTTCGGCCTGACCTACCTGCGGGACCATCCGGCATACAGCCTGAGCGGCGGGGAGCGGCGGCGCCTGGAGATCGCGCGCGCCATCTGTGCAGACCCCAAACTGATCCTGCTCGACGAGCCGTTCACCGGCATTGATCCCATCGCCGTCGGCGAGGTGCAGGACCTGGTCATCGGGCTGAAGTTCAAGGGCATCGGCGTCCTGATCACCGACCATAACGTGCTGGAGGCCCTGCGGATCACCGACCGAGCCTACATCCTGAGCGAGGGCAAGGTCGTGGCCCGGGGCACCGCCGAGCAGATCCTGGAGGATCCCGTCGCCCGCGAGAGCTACCTGGGCGACCGCATCCAGGCCGCCCACATCGGCCTGCCGCAGAAGGCGACCGCCCGGAATGAGCCCGCTCCCAAATCCGACGCCGGCTGACGCAGGCCGGACGCGCCCATGGCATCAGCACGCTCCCGCCATCTGCCCCTGGTGATAGCCGCCGCGCTGGCGGTGGGCCTTCTCACTTTCGGCGCCGCTTCCCTGTGGAGTTCCCTGGTCACCGACGCGCACGCCTTCCGCTTGCGCCTGGTGACGGAACGGCAGCCGCCCGGCGCTCAGCAGCTCCAGCAGGCGGCCGACGTCCTGAACGCTCGGCTCGACCGGCTCAGCGGCGCACTCGGGCTGCACGACGGTGCGGCCCGTCCTTTGCCGCCGGACCTGGTGGAGCTGGAGTTCAGCACCCGCGGCGACCCCGCTGAACCCATCGCGTGGTTGACGATGCCCGGCCGGGCGGCATTCCATCTTCTGCACCCCGGGCGTGGAGAGCCGCCGGCCGACGCAGATGTCGAGCCGCCGGACGGCTACAGGGTCGTGACCTACAAGGCGAAGCAGTACCGGCTGAACCCGCCCCGCCGGCTGGAGACCGTCGAGCACCGACACCTGGTGCGGGAGGAGCCCACCCTGCGCATCGAGAGCTTCCGGCAGGCGGCGCTGCACACAGAGGGTCTGCACCGCCGGACAGTGCTGACGCTGCGCTTCCGGGAAGAGGACGCCCGGCGGTTCGCTGCCCAGACAGCGGTGCACGTGGGGCGGCGCATGGCGCTGCTGGTGGACGGGGCTATGTTCGTGCCGCCGAAGGAGATCGAGGAGGCCGTCACGGGCGGCGCGGTGCAGGTGCAGGGCTACTTCCACACCCCCACGCTGCGCAAGCTGGCGGCAGTGCTGGACGCCGGCCCACTGCCCGGCCGGCTGGAGGATCTCGAGCCGCGCGGAGTTGCTCAGGCCCCTTCTTCGCCCGAGTAGCGCTCCAGCAGTTCGACCAGCTCCTCCTCGGGCGTCAGGCCGCGCATCGTCCGAATCCGCTCGCCCCGCTTGTAGAGCAGCATGGTGGGCACGGCGCTGATGGCCTCCTCCTCGACGATCCCGTCCAGCCGGCGGGCGTCTGCCGCCGCCACGGCCACTCCGCCGGCGAACCGGTCCGCCAGGTTGTCCACGACGGTCATCTGCTCGTGGCAGGAGGGGCAGTGCTGGGTGTAGAAGGCCACCAGGAGGACGTCCTCCGAAGCGATCAGGCGGCGGTAGGCGTCCGCCGTGTCCGGCCGCAACAGGTGCGGGCTTTCCAGTTGGCGGTCCACTCCCCCGCTGCGGCTGGCCAGCAACAGCCCAAGGAACACGCCCAGCCCCGTCGAGATGTAGGGATTGCACAGGATGGGACACTCACCCCCGACCGACTTGCCCGCCATCCCGACGGCCAGGCCGACGCCGCCGCCGATGGCCACACCTGCAACGATGCGCCACACCATGATCGGCTCTCCCCCTCGGCCGGCTGTGCCGGCCCTCAGTCTGACAGCAGCAAGTAGGCCACGGCCCCACCGACGGCCGCCAGCACGGGCACGGCCACCCACAGCAGTCGGTTGGCGCCGGCATACAGGGAGCTGGCCTTCGCCAGTCCGTTCTGCCCCAGCAGGCTTTCCCTGTCGAACTCCCGCGCGGCCACCGGCGCCCCTGCCAGCAGCGCGCTCAGGTCCTCCAGCAGATCCTCATACGTCTGGTATCGGTCCTCGGGGTCCTGCGCCATCATCTTGCGCATCACGTCGGCCACTTCCCGCGGCAGGTCGGGGGCGTATTTGTGGGGGGAGGGCAGTTCGGCATTGACGTGCTTGACCATCACCTCATAGGCGCTGCGTCCGGTGTAGGGGGCCTTGCCGCAGATCATGTGGAACAGCGACGCGCCCAGTGAGTATATGTCGCTGCGCAGGTCCACCGTCTCGGAGTTATTCACCTGCTCCGGGCTCATATAGTCCGGCGTGCCCAGGCTGGTGTCGCTGGGCATTGGCTCGACGCGGCCCTGTTCCTTGGCCAGGCCCAGGTCCGCTATGCGCACTCGGCCCTGCGTGTCCACCAGGACGTTCTCCGGCTTGATGTCCCGGTGGATGATGCCTTCGCGCGCGGCGGCCCTCAGCCCCCGGGCCACCTGGAGGGCGATCTGGACGGCCTCCCGCCAGGGCAGTTTGCCCTCCCGGATGATACGCGCTTTGCAGCTCTCCCCGTCCACGTATTCCATGGCCAGGTAGTAGTGGCCGTTGTCTCGCCCGTAGTCACGGACGCGGATGATGTTCGGATGGTCCAGCCGCTGGGCTACGCGGGCCTCTGTCAGGAACCGGCGGGTGTACTCCTCGTTGGTCGCCACCGTGGCGGGCAGGACCTTCACAGCCACGGTCTGGTTGGTGGATTCGTCCTCCGCCCGGTAGACGGCCCCCATTACGCCGTGACCAATCAGTCTATCCAGGCGGTAGTTACCGTATCGCTTGTCCTTCGCCATGCGGGCGTCCTCGGGCAGCAGACGGCTCTCGGCAGCAACTATGACACAGATGACGCCGAGCGAAAGCCCTGCTGCGACGGCCTCCGTCCGGGACACGTCGCAATCAGAGACGCTATGCGTTGCGGCAATTGCCGTACCACGCAGCCGGAGCACACGGCAGGAGGGCTGTGAGTGACGATCTGATGAGAACGCTCCCCCCTCGCCAACCAGGGCGCTCCGGACCGTCTCGGGTGCGGCGCGTCCGTCTAACACGTACGATTATACCGCGCCCGCGCGGGAAGTCAAACGGCCAGTGCCGGGGCGAACGGACGAATGAGACACGGATGTACACGGGTACACACGGCTTACGGCAGAGGGGCCTCCCCTGTCGTCTCCTCAGCCCGTGCCTCGTTTACTCTCCCTCTCCCCAAACGGCCGCCACCGCCAGGCCGCGGTCGCACTGTCGACGAGTGGAAGCTGTCCGCGCACCCTTCGGCTGTGCTCAGGGCAAGCAAGCCCGACACCACGGCTTGCGAGCGCAGTGAGCAAACGGGGCGCGAGGCCGAAGGCCGAGTCCGCAGGACGGGACGCCGAAGGCGCCCGCA
>JAWOCH010000058.1:0-10016 GCA_046483865.1 Candidatus Brocadiia bacterium
TACCCCCACCAGCTCTCCGGCGGCATGCAGCAGCGGGCCATGATCGCCATGGCGCTCGCCTGTCGGCCCAGGCTTCTTATCGCCGACGAGCCGACCACCGCCCTGGACGTGACAGTGCAGGCGCAGATACTGGAGCTGCTCGCCGAGCTGCAGGGGGAACTGGGCATGTCGGTGCTGCTGATCACCCATGACCTGGGCGTCGTAGCGGAGGTGGCCGACCGGGTGGCGGTCATGTACGCCGGTCAGATCGTGGAGCGCGCGGACGTGCGGACCATCTTCGCCCGCCCGTTGCATCCCTACATGATCAGCCTGCTGAGGTCCCTGCCGTCGAAGGCGGAGCCCGGCAGCCGCCTGCCGGCGATCCCGGGCTCCGTGCCCGATGCGCGGCGCTTCCCGGCGGGGTGCCGGTTCCACCCGCGCTGCTACATGGCCCGGCCGGCGTGCGCGCCCATCGAACCGGAACTGCGCACTGTAGCCGACGGGCACCAGGCCCGCTGCATACGCCTGCCCGGATACTGGAGGGAAGGCGAGCCCGTGCCCGAGGGCGTGGAACCTACCGACCCGGAGCGTGAGAGCCATGCGTGAGGAACCGATACTGCTCGTGCGCGATCTTAAGGTGCACTACCCCATCCGCAAGGGCGTCTTCCAGCGGGTGAAAGGCTACGTGCGGGCGGTGGACGGTGTCTCGTTCGACGTGGCCCGCGGGCGCACGCTGGGCCTGGTGGGGGAGAGCGGCTGCGGCAAGACGACGACGGCGCGCGCCATACTGCGTCTTCTGGAGCCGACGGCGGGAATGGTCGTGTTTGACGACCAACCGTTGACGGGCCTGCCAGGGCGCGCCCTCCGGCGGCTGCGGCGCCGCATGCAGGTCATCTTCCAGGATCCCTACAGCTCGCTGAACCCCCGCCTGTCGGTCGAGCGCATCGTGGGCGAGCCGCTGGCGGTCCACGGGATAGCTCGCGGGGCGAGGCGGCGCCGGATGGTGGCGGAGCTGCTCCAGAGGGTCGGCCTGTCCCCCGGGCACGCCCACCACTATCCTCACGAGTTCTCCGGCGGCCAGCGCCAGCGAGTGGGGATCGCCAGGGCCCTGGCGGTGGATCCGGACTTCATCGTCTGCGACGAGCCCGTCTCCGCCCTCGACGTCTCGGTCCAGGCGCAGATCATCAACCTGCTGGCAGACATCCAGCAGGAGCGCGGCATCTCCTACCTGTTCATCGCTCACGATCTGAGCGTGGTGGAGCACATATCCCACGAGGTGGCCGTCATGTATCTGGGCCACATAGTGGAGCGCGGGCCGCGGGAGAAGCTCTATGCCGACTCGCTGCACCCCTACACGCGGGAACTCCTGGCCAGCGTGCCCAGCGGCGATCCAGAGCAACGCATGAAGACGGCTCCCGCGCGGGGGTCGGTGCCCTCACCCGTCAATCCGCCTTCCGGCTGCCCATTCCACCCGCGCTGTCCCTACGCCGGGGAGGAGTGCCGGAGGGAGATACCGGCGCTGCTTGAGGCGGCGCCGGGGCACTACGTGCGGTGCGTTCATGAGTGACAGGGGAACCGGGGGGGCGGGTCAGATGGGCAGTTGGATGGAAATGCCCTCTCGGCTCTCCAGGGTGGTGGCCCACTGAAGCAGCCGCTGCTGGCGTGTCTCGATCGAGTCTTCGTCCAGATCCAGCGGTATGCCGGTCAACTGCCACAGCACGCTGGCCAGGTCCGCGGCGAACATGCGATTCTGCTCCCGGGCGGCAGTCTGGGCGAGGGGCTCCAGGAACAGGCGGACGACTTCCTTGCCGTGATCCTTACGCAGCTCGGTCTGGATGGACTGCACGGCCTTGCTCTTGTCGAAATCGGTCGCATCCTCGGCACCGAGCACGGCGACGGCGTCGCTGACAGTCCGTTTCGACTCCAGCGGCGGTTTCAGCAGCTTACGGGCCTGGGCGGTGGCGTTGGGTGGGATCTCCCCGGGGTCCTCCAACTGGTCAAGCAGAACCGTGCGCAGGCCGGCGACAATCTCGGACTTCCGGTCGCTGGGGTCGGCCAGGTAGTCGGCGACGGCCAGCTCCAGTTGACGCCATGCGTACGCGACGTGCCGGGCATCGCTCTGCCCGCTGAGGCGCCGATGCCATTGCTCGCGCCACTCGGCCGTGGGTTCCTCGGAGGCCGAGTTGGGCGGATAGGGAACGCCCGTCAACTCCCCGAGCAGTTCTCCCAGGGCCTCCTCTGCGCCGGCGTCAAGTTCGCCCTCAGCGAGCAGCTCGATGATGCGCCCCACCGGTTCCAGCTCGCGGCGTTGGCGGAGAATCTGCAGGGCGTTGCGTCGCGGATCCGGATTGCCCGTCACTGCCACGTGCAGGACAACCGGCCAGGGCATGCGGCTCAGCGGGGGAAGCTGGTTGCCTGCGGCGAGCCACTCGTCCAGGCGCCGTTGCATCGCCGCGCGGCCCAAAGCTTGCGGGGGCTCCGCGCCGGTGAGGCCGTTGACGCGGGAAAGCGCGATGCCTGCTCCGTAGGGCAGGGGCTGCGGGGCACCCGAGTAGGCGATGGCAAGAAGCGCAAGGTTCACCTGCTCGGCCTGCTCTGCGCTGTCGCCGCGGCCCTGATAGATCGTCCCCAGCGCGCGCGCGGCCAGGTAGCTGATCGGCAGACTGGGATCCTCCAGCACGTCCAGCAGCACGTCGGTGGCTTCCTGGGCCCTCAGCTCCTCCAGGGCCAGCACGCAGTGGCCGATGTAGTTGACGTCGTCGGTCTGGCCCCGGTTCTCCACCTGCTGGATGAGGGCCTGCACGATGGCGGCCGTGCGCTGGGTGCTGGCTTCCTGGGCGGCCTCGACCAGCCGCTCGCGCTCCTCGCCACGCTCGAACTCCGGCGCTTGCTCTATGGCGCTGAGCAGTTCGCCGGGGCTTGCTTCCTCCTGCGCCCCGGCCGGAGTGCCGCCAATCCCGGCCCAGCACAGCAGCAAGGCACCGAGAAGAGCAAGGACAGCCCTGCGCAGTAGTCCCATGAAGACGGCTCCCTCAGATGATATCCCAGGAATGTTTAGCTCAACGTCATGGACTGGCATGCCATTTTTAGCCGAAGCTCACGTCGCCGTCAAGGGCGACCAGGCGCGTATCCGGCCTCTGAGGCGAGTTTCAGTCCGAAGCGGCGGAGTGTTCTTCGTCGCACAGCTCCCGCGCGTAGAACTCGCAGTAGCCCCGAACCATTTCGTCGGCCTCCGAGCCGAACAAACGACGCCGGAAGTGGGCGCACCCCAGGCAGTCCGGGATGAACTGCCCGCTGCAGCGTCTCGGCCGGCGGAGCGGCTCCTGCGGCCCTCCTGACGTGTCATCGCCGGGGCCGGAACCACTCGCACTGTCAACCATCAGGGCCAGCGCCACACCGACCGCCGGCAGCAAGGCTCCCACGCACCACCACCGCAGGCCACTGCGCTCTTTGCGGACGGCCACATAGGCGGCGAAGAAGCCGCAGAGAATCTGGAACGCCACCAAGTAGTGCATGATTACGAGGTCCATGCGCGAAGATTCATTGTAGAGGCCCCGCATGCCGGATGCAATGGCTCTGGCCGTCCCGCTGGAAATGACGCCGGCGGGGCGCTATCCTCGCTCTGCTTCTAACTTCAGAGGGGTCTGCTTCAGTGCTCAGCCTGACTTCACTGCAATGGACCGGGGCTGCCGTCGCCGCGCTGCTGGTGGGCCTGTCGAAGGCCGGCTTCGGGGCAGGCGCGGGCATACTGGCGGTGCCGCTGATGGTGACGGTCCTGGGCTCGACCGAGACACTGCCGGTCATGCTGATGGTTCTGCTGGTGGGGGACGTGTTTGCCCTGGCGCACTACAGGCGGGCCCGTTCCCTGGGGAACCTGGCTGTTCTGGTGCCGGGCATGTTGGCCGGGATTCTGGGGGGAGCGCTGGTGCTGGAGTGGTTCCTGGACCTGCCGGACGGGGAGCTGTGGCTGCGACGGGCCATCGGTCTGATTGCCGTCGCATTCGTGATGATTCAGCTCTACCGTGAGCAGGAGGCGGCGCGACTCAGGAGGGAGCAGGCCACGGGATTCCGCCCCCGGCCGTGGCAGGGAGTCCTGCTGGGCGCCGGCAGCGGGTTGGCTTCCACGCTGGCACACGCCGGCGGGCCGCCCGTCGTGCTGTACCTGCTGCCGCAGGGGCTCAGCAAGCGCGTTTTCGTGGGCACCATCGTCCGTTTCTTCTTCATCGCCAACCTTGCCAAGGTGGTCCCCTACGCCTGGCAGGGGCTGTTCACAGCTCGGCGCGCGGCGGTCGCGGGCGTGCTGGTTCCCGCTGTGCTGGCGGGCACGCTGCTGGGCGCCCTCGTGCACCGGCGGGTCAGCGACCGGCTGTTCCGGGTAGTAGTGTATGCACTGGCGTTCGCCCTGGGCATCTACCTTCTGAGTGGTTGGGAGCCCGGCTCCGCTGAAGCGGGAGCCGAAAGCGCGTTCGAACGTGGGCTCAGGGCCTACGAGCAACAACGGTTCACCGAGGCGGCTCACCTGTTCGGTCAGGCGGTCGGTGCGCAGGGCAGCGCAGACGTTGCTGCTCAGCTCAACCAGGGACTGGCCCTCTACCGGGCGGGGCGCTACCGGGCGGCTGAGGACGCCCTGCAGGTGGTCCGACAGTCGCAGGCGCCGGCACTGGCCGCCCGAGCGGCGTACAACCTCGGGAACTGCGCCTATCGCCGGGGCCAGTTCGGCGCGGCTGTTGACCACTATGGCCGGGCGTTGCGGGAGGCGCTTGCGCTGTGGGAGGGCGGCGGCGGGGGACGTGCCCGCAAGGCGGAGCTGGCCGAGCTGAGCCAGCGGGCCGCCGCCAACCTGGCCGTGGCCTCTCGCAGGGCGCAGGCCGCCGAGCCGCCTTCGTCGGCGCAACGAAGCCAGGCCGACGGAGGAATGCAGGGGGCGGAGGAGGACGCCCGCGCAGGCGGAACAGGCGACGGGACTGGCGGGGCAGAGCAGATAGGGCAGCCGGGCGGAGGCGCCGCGACGGCCGCTGGCGCAGGTCATCGGCGGACGGTGGACGAAATCCTGCTGAACGCGGACCGGGGCGACCGGGGGCCGATCATACGTTCGGATCCGGACATCCCCCCGTCGGACGGGCCGGACTGGTAAGGCGGACAGGTCTTCAGTCCTCCAGGCCGCCTCGCGGCCCGGTCATGAACTGGAAGTTCGATCCTGCAAAGGCGATCACCAGCCAGGCAACCAGCGCGATGAGCGGATTGTCCATAAGCCAGGTGAACGCGTCGCGCACCCAGTCTGCCCGCTCAGCGACCAGGTGCGACAGCAGGCCCAGCCCGACCAGCAAGCTGCACGCGCCGAAGATGGAGGTCGAGACCACGGCCAGCGGGCGGACCTCGATCATGGCGGCGAATCCGGCCAGAAAGCCCACCGCGAAAATCGCCAGCGCCACCTTGTCGTGGACCGGGAACAGGAAGGCCGCCGCCATCAGGAACGGCGACATGATGCAGAGGAAAGCGGCCACCGGCTTGGCGCGCAGGGCGCTGAACAGATAGAGCCCGAAACCGAAAGCCGACCCCACGGCAAACAGCAGCAGCCGGAACCAGACGTCCCGCTGCGTGTAGAAGGCGGCTATCAGGCAAAACGCGATGGAGCCGCCGGTTATCAGGCCCCAGAATGGCGCGAACGGTATGAGGAACGTCTGGATCAGGTGCCAGCCGTAGAACAGGGCCATCAGGCCGACCGCAAGGGCCCCCAGAAAGGCCACCCAGCCGACCCATCGCTGACGGGTTGCCCGCTCCAGGAGCGAGTCAGCATGGCGGGCGATTTCTCCAGCTTTCTTGCCGGCCTCTCTGCCCAGTTCGGCGGCTTCGCGCCTGATGGCCTCCCGCTGGTCTCCGGCCTTAGCCGGGCGCTCGCGCTCCTCCGGTTGCTCCTCTGTAGGGGCGGGGGGGGCCTCTTCAGCCGGGGGGCTTTCGTCGGGCTCGGAGGCGGCTCCCAGCAGACACACCACCAGGACGAACATCACGGCGATCAGGGGGATCCGTCGCATTTCTGTCCGCCGAAAGGGCAGCAGAACGGTCACCTACAGCTCTTCCTCCTCGTCCAGCTCGATCCTCTTGCGGGCGATAAGCTCGTCCAGGGCACGGGAGAAGTAGTCGTAATGATCTACGATCTCGTCCGGCACGCGTTCCTCGTAAGTCTCGCGCGCCTTCTCGATCGGTTCCCGCAGAAGCTTATAGAAAGTGCCGTACAGGACGCCCTCCTTGACGGCTTCTTCGTGGTATGCCTCCAGATCCGCCGCCAGCACGCGGGCCACGCGCCAGGCGTTCTGATGGTCGGGGTCGTCCGGCACTTCAGGGGCCGCCGGCCGGGCGCCGGCCTGCATCGCTGCGGCTGGTTCCATCCTGGTTGCGGTGCGGGCCTGCGTGTCGGCTCCGGCCTCATGCCCGGTAACGCTGCGGTAGAGGCGGTCAATGCGTCGTCCGATGGACTCCACCACGCGTCCGATATCCCTCGCCTGCTGGTTGACGGCGCCGATAAGCTGCGCCTGGGTCTGCTGCATGGTGCTGATGGTCTCCTCCATGCGGCGCAGCCGCTCCTCCATCTCGCGCAGGGCGGCATCCATGCCCTCGCTGTCGTCCAGATACTCCACCGTCAGCACGGTCGCCGGCACGTGCGCAGTGCCCTCGCCCCTGTTGGATCTGTCGTGTTCCGGGTTCTCGCCCTTACGGTGAAACAACCGGCTCACCAGCCCTCCCGTGTCCGACGAGCCCTCTTGCTTCTCCTCGGCGATATCCTCGGCCTTTTCCTCGGCCATGGCCTGTATGCTCCCAACGCGTGGCGCAAGATGTATAGGGCCAGTGTCCAAGTAATGTTACAGAACGGCCGGGGCAAACGCAAGAGGCAGAAAGGCAGACTTGAGGCCTGCGGCGTGAGCAACGACAAAACGGCAACAGCCGGCCGTCGGGGCGGGGCTCGCAGCTCCGGCCGCCGTTTTGCCGTTCTGCTGTTGTGCCGTACCTCAGGCCTCACGCCTCAAGCCTCGCGCCTGCCGTCACCCTTGCGACTTGACATACAGGCGCTCATCGGGTTATCTGATTAGGCGGCGACGCCGCGGTGGTTCGACACAAGGGGGCTCGCAGATGGCTGATGGGAACAGCGATGGCCTGCCGCTGTTCGGGAAGGTGCGCAGATTCCGGGACGATCTGCAGGTCAAGAGCACCGGGCTCTATCCCTACTTCCGGCCACTTACCTCCGCACAGGACACTGAGGTCTACCTGGACGGCCAGAAGGTCCTGATGTTGGGATCCAACAGCTACCTGGGCCTGACCAACAACGCCGAGGTCAAGCAGGCAGTGCAGGCGGCCGTGGAGGAGTACGGCTCGGGCTGCGCCGGTTCCCGCTTCCTGAACGGCACCCTTGACATTCACCTGGAGCTGGAAGCCGAACTGGCCGACCTGGTGGGCAAGGAGGCCGCCCTGCTCTACTCGACCGGCTTCCAGACCAACCTGGGCATTATCAGCGCCCTGGTGGGCAGGGAAGACTACGTGATCACCGACAAGTCCGACCACGCCAGCATAGTGGACGGCTGCCTGCTTTCGTTCGGGGAACTGCTGCGGTTCGGGCATAACGACATGGAGTCACTGGAGAGCCGACTGGAGCAATGTGGGACGGAGGCGGGCAAGCTGATCGCCGTGGACGGCGTCTTCAGCATGGAGGGCGACATCTGCGTGCTGCCGGAGGTCTGCGATCTGGCCGCGCGTTACGACGCGGCGGTGATGGTGGACGACGCCCACGGGCTGGGCGTGCTGGGCGAGCAGGGAGCGGGCACGGCGGCGCACTTCGGCTTGTCCGACCAGGTGCAGCTCATCATGGGCACCTTCAGCAAGTCCCTGGCCAGCCTGGGGGGCTTCGTGGCCGCCGACAAGCGCACCATCGAGTATCTGAAGCACAACTCGCGCCCCCTGATCTTCAGCGCCAGCATCAGCCCGGCCAACACGGCCGCCGCACTGGCCTCGGTGCGCATCATGAAGCGGGAACCGGAGCGCAGAGAGCGCCTGTGGAGCAACACCGAGATGCTCCGCACCGGCCTGCAGGAGGTCGGCTTCGACACGGGCAACTCCTGCACGCCGATCATCCCCGTGCACGTGGGCAGCGTGGACACCTGCTTCCAGTTCTGCAAGCGGCTGCAGGAAGAGGGCCTGTTCGTCAATCCCGTGGTCCCTCCCGCCGTGGCGCCGAACGAGACGCTTCTGCGGGTCAGCGTCATGGCCACCCACACTGAGGAGCAGATCCAGTTCGCCCTGGAGAAGTTCCTTTCCGTCGGGCGGGCGCTCGGCGTCGTCTGAGCACTCCGGGCGCTGCCGCCGCTTGCCATCGTCAGTTGGGCGGCGTGCGGTCTGCCACAATCGCTTGAGACAGCCCTCAGAACGGCGTAGGATAGCGGTTCGCCGCGCCGCCCTTTGGGCTCGGCCCGCAGACCGGCTCAACATCCCCTGGCAACCCTCGGATTCCGGGTATGGCCGTAGATATCCACCAGGTGTCGTCCCGGCGGGAGCTGATGGAGTTCATCAAGTTCCCCTATGCGCTCTACCGGGACGACCCGTGCTACGTGCCCCGCCTGCTGATGGAGCGCAAGGAGTTCTTCAGCGACGAGAACCCCATCTTTGAGTTCACCCGCGTGCGGTATCTGCTGGCCCGAGACGGGGACGGTCAAGTGGTGGGACGGGTCACGGCACACATCAACGAGCGGCACAACGAGTTCAGCGGCGAGCAGACGGGTTTCTTCGGGTTCTTCGAGTCGGTGCGGGACCCGAACGTGGCCGCCGCCCTGATGGGCGAGGTGGAGAGCTGGCTGCGAGAACAGGGCATGGACACCGTGCGCGGGCCTTTCAACTTCTCCACCAACCAGGAATGCGGGTTCCTGGCCGACAGCTTCGGCAAACCGCCGGCGTTCATGATGCCCTACACCAGGCCCTGCTACCTGGAGTTCATGGAGGGCCTGGGCTATGGCCTGGCGCGCCGGCTGCTGGCCTACTACTATGAATACGACGGCACCATTCCGGCGCACCTGGTCCGGTTCAGCCGAAGGGCGCGGGACCGATGCCCCGCCACGGTTCGGCCGGTGGACATGCGCCACTTCGAGCAGGACGTGCGCAAGGCGTTCAGCGTCTACAACCGGGCATGGTCGCGGAACTGGGGTTTCGTCCCCATGACCGAGGCCCAGTTCGAGCACACGGCCCACAACCTGCGCACCATCGTGGATCCGGCACTGGCGCTCATCGCCGAGGTGGGGGACGAACCGGTGGGTTTCTTGCTCGCCCTCCCGGACCTGAACAAGGTGTTGAAGAAGATGAATGGCCGGCTCTTCCCGTTCGGCATCTTCCGATTCCTGTTCGGCAGGCGGCGCATCAAGGGCGTCCGCGTGCTCATAATGGGCGTAGTCGAGGAGTTCCGCCGTCTGGGCGTGGACGTCATGCTGGTGCACCGCGCCTTCCAGAACGGGGACCGCCGGGGATACCGGCACGCCGAGCTGTCGTGGGTCCTGGAGGAGAATCAGATGCTCCGGCGCGCGCTGGAGCGCCTCGGGGCGAGTGTGGACAAGACATACCACATCTACGAGAAGAGCCTTTGAGAGTCCTCGTGACCGGCGGAAACGGCTTCATCGGCAGCCACCTGGTGCAGCGGCTCCTGGGTTCGCGTTTCGAGGTCACGTGCCTGCTGCGCGAGACGAGCGACACCCGGTTCATCGGCGGCGAGCTGCCGCAGGTGCGCACGTGCGTCGGGGAGCTGCGGGATGCGGCATCCCTTGCGGCGGCCGTGCGTGGGGCGGACGCGGTGGTCCACTGCGCAGGCACCACGGCGGCGCTGCGGCGGGCCGACTACTTCGCTGTCAACGAGCAGGGCACCCGCAACCTGGTGGATGCCTGCAGCGCGCCCGAGGCCGGGGTCCGCCACCTGGTGGTGCTGTCCAGCCTGGCGGCCGCCGGCCCGGGGACAGTCGAGCGCCCGGCCGCCGAGACGGACAGGCCCGCACCGGTCAGCGCCTACGGGC
>JAWOCH010000072.1:0-5363 GCA_046483865.1 Candidatus Brocadiia bacterium
CCGGGCTGCGCTGGTGGGGCCCGCAGCGGCAGAACTGGTCCCTGCGATGCTCCATGAACGCCTCCAGCAGGCGCTTGAGCACATAGCGGGCACGGCCGGTCAGATAATCCCACAGTCTCTGTTGACATTCGGCGCGGACGGTGCGAAGCTCAACCATCGGGGCGGCTCCTTTCGGTTTGAAGCAGCTCTACGGGCGAAAAAGCTACAACAAACCGTAGGGCCGCCCCCTTTTCAAGTCGCCGGGGCGCGCCGCATGGGGTGGCAGCTTCGCGCGCGGCGCTGCTTGCGCTCCGGTCGCCCTCGGGCTCCCTCCGCGAAAGCAGCGCCAACTACCCACCAGACAATTTACACACTACTCTTTACACCACGGAGCCGGCCCGTCGGTTGACACTTCTTCCCCGCCGATGTAACATGACCCGTTCGCTTGTCAGTATCCGGTGAGCCCTCGGAGGATCCCGCATGGCCTCAGATGAAGTGAACCTTGTCTGGCTGCAGGCCGGCGGCTGCAGCGGCTGCTCGGTGTCGTTTCTGAACTCGGCGCGCCCCTCCGCGCGCAACCTCCTCATAGACCAGCTCCTGCCCGGCGTCCACCTGAGCCTGAAGTACCACCCCACCGTCATGGCCGGCCAGGGGCAGCAGGCCTGCCAGGTGCTGGAGGAACTGCCGCAAGGCGAGTTCGTCCTCGCCCTGGAAGGCTCCCTGCCCCGCAACGAGGACTTCTGCATGGTCGGCACCCCCGACGGCGGCGAGGTGAGCATACTGCGCAAGTTCGCCGACCTGGCCGAGGACGCAGCCCTTGTGCTGGCGGTGGGAACGTGCGCCTCCTTCGGCGGCATCCCCGCCGGAGCGCCCAATCCGGGCGACTACGCGTCGGCGGCGGACGTGCTGGCCGCTGAAGGCATTGCCACCCCCGTGGTGAATGTGCCCGGCTGCCCCCCTCACCCGGACTGGGTCAGCGCGACGGTGCTGGAGTTCCTGGCCCGCGGAGAGCCGGGCAAGGTGGAGGTGGACGCACTGGGGCGGCCGTTGATCATCTACGGGCAGCTCATCCACGAGAACTGCCCCCGCCGCCCGTACTTCGACGAGGGCAAGTTCGCCGAGAAGCCCGGCGACCCCGAGTGCCTCCACGAGGTGGGCTGCAAAGGACCAATCACCTACGCCGACTGCCCCCTGAGGGAGTGGAACGACGGGCGCAATTGGTGCGTGAAGGCCGGCGGACCTTGCCAGGGCTGCACGCAGCCGGAGTTCATAGATCAGACCACGCCGATCTACCAGGCCCTCGAAGAAGATCAACTGCCAAAGATCGGCGAGGACGCCGCTGTTGGAGCAGAGAATGAGTAAGATAACCATAGACCCCGTCACCCGGATCGAAGGCCATCTGCGGGTGGAGGCGGAGCATGAGGACGGCCGTGTTACCGAAGCGCGCTGCAGCGGCACGCTGGCCCGCGGGCTGGAGCTGATCTTCCGGGGACGCGACCCCCGAGATATACCCATCCTGGCACAGCGCATCTGCGGCGTCTGCCCACAGGCCCACGCAACCGCCAGCGCCCTGGCCCTGGACGACGCCTTCGGCCTGGCCGGAGACATCCCGCCCAACGGCGCCCTGCTCAGGGACATCATGCTGGGAGCGAACTTCCTGCAGTCCCACGTGCTGCACTTCTACCACCTGGCAGCGCTCGACTACGCGGACGTCACTGCCGTGGCCGACTACGACGGAAACGATCCGGACCTGGACGCTGTCAAGGACTTCATCGAGCGCGGCGTGCTGGAGCCATTCGTGCCCCGCTATGAGGGCGACTACCGGCTGAGCGCGGAGCAGAACATCGCCGCCGTCGGCCACTACCTGCGCGCCCTCCAGGTGCGCAAGGCGTGCCACGAGCTGCTGTCGCTTTTCGGCGGCAAGGCGCCCCACCAGTGCACCGTGAACGTGGGCGGCGTGACCACCCAGGTGACGCGCGACCAGATAGCGGCCGCCCTGTCCTACGTGCGAGAAGTGGCCGAGTTCGTCCGCACCTGCTACCTGCCGGACATCCTGATGCTGGCCGAGACATACCCCGACTACCTGGAGATCGGCACCGGGTGCAGCCGGTTCCTCTCCTACGGCGTGTTCGCTGAGGAGGGGCTGTTCCTGTCCGGACTCTACGACCTGGAGAAGGGACAGCTCAGCCCGCTGGACGCCGACCAGATCACCGAGGACGTGACCAGCAGCTACTACGCGGACGAGACCAGCGGCCTGCAGCCCGCCCGGGGCGACACCGTGCCGGAGCCGGGCAAGGAGGGCGCCTACTCATGGCTGAAGGCCCCGCGCTATGAGGGCGAGCCCTGTGAAGTGGGCCCCCTGGCGCGGCTCGCTGTCGCCGTGAAGGGCGGCAGCGAGGTGCTGGCCGAGGAACTGAGCGCGCTCTGCGTCCAGGCCGGCCTGGACGCGACTGGGACCGTCGAGGACGTGGTGCGGCCACTGAACTCCACGCTGGGTCGCCATGCGGCGCGCGCCCTGGAGGCGAAGATTGTCGCCGAGAAGATGCAGGACTGGATACTGGCGCTCGAGCCCGGCGAGCCGTGCGTGCTGCCGGTCGAGGTGCCCCAGGAGGGTTCCGGCTTCGGCCTGACCGAGGCGCCGCGCGGCGCGCTGGGCCACTGGGTGACCATGGAGGGCGGCAAGGTGGCCAACTACCAGGGCGTCGTGCCGACCACCTGGAACGGCTCGCCGCGCGACGCTGCCGGCGTGCCCGGCCCGATCGAACAAGCCCTCGAAGGCGACCAGATACGCGACGTGGACAACCCGTTCGAGATAGTGCGCACGATACGCTCCTTCGACCCCTGCCTGGCGTGCTCGGTGCACGTGGCACGGAAGAAGTGAGCTTGGCAGTACTGCCCGTTTGACGGATGCACTGAAGTATGGATGCATCAACGGCCCCGACAGAAGTGGCCGTAATCGGCATCGGCAACCTGCTGCTGATGGACGAAGGTCTGGGCGTGCACGCCCTGCGCGAGCTGGAGCAGGAAGTCCAGTCCGACGGCGTCCGCTGCATTGACGGCGGGACAGACCCCTGGTCCGCCCTGTCGGCGGCGGAAGGCTGTCGCGGGCTGGTGCTGCTGGACGCGGTGCTGGGCGGCAAGACGCCCGGCGAGTTCCATCGGATGGAACTGGAGCAGGTGGAGGCCAGCGATGCCGTGATGAGCCTTCACGGGCTCAGCATGTTCCACCTGGTGCAGTATGAGGCCCTGCTGGGCCGCTCATATACCGAGACTCTCGTGCTGGGCATGGAGCCGGAGGTGATCGAACCCGGCATCGGGTTGAGCGAGCGCTGCCGCCGCCGGCTGCCCGAGTTCGTGCGCATGGCCCGGGCGGAGATAACCGCAGTGCGGGAACGCCTGGGTCCACAATGAAGGAGGAAACCCCGAATGCTGGTCACTGAACTCAAACCCGAAGACGAGATACTGGCTTCCCTGGAGGGCGACACGCGCGTCTTCCTTCTCGGCTGCAACGGGTGCGCCAGCGCCTGCGAGACCGGCGGCTCGGAGCACCTGCCGGCCGTGGCGGAACTCCTTGAAGAGCACGGCAAGACCATCGCCGGCTCGACGAGCGTGGACTTCCTGTGCGACAAGTCCCTGGTGCGCTCCCGCCTGCGCCCCCTGACCGAACAGGTGATGGGCAGCGACTGCGTGCTGGTCGCCACCTGCGGAGTGGGCGTGCAGTGCGTGGCGGACAGCGTGCTGAACCGCGTGCGCCCCGCCTGCAACACCATCAACCTGGGCGGCAGCCGCGGCACCTGGCCCGGGGAGGAACGCTGCGCCGAATGCGGCGACTGCCTGCTGGACTACACCGGCGGCATCTGCCCCATCACCAACTGCTCCAAGAGCATGGTCAACGGCCCCTGCGGCGGGACTACGCCCGACGGCAAGTGCGAGGTGGACCGCGAGCGGGACTGCGGCTGGCACCGCATCTACCAGCGCCTGAAGGACCTGGAAGCCCTCGAACAGATGGAAGTCATCGTCTCGCCAAAGGAATACGGCAACTACCTGCCCTCCTACGAGGTCATGACCGGCGAGCACTGGGCGGTGGATGCACCGGCAACGGAGGGAGCGGAAGATGAGTAACCTGTCGGATGCCCTGCAAAGCGGCGAGTTCGTAGTCACCGGCGAGATCGGCCCGCCCAAGGGCACCAACATCGAAAGCTGCCTGGAAGACGCCGAGCACCTGCGCGGCAAAGTCGCTGCCATCAACGTGACCGACATCCAGAGCGCCGTCATGCGCTTCGGCTCCCTGGCCACCTGCGCCATGCTGGTCCAGCGCGACCTGGAGCCTATCTTCCAGATGGTCTGCCGCGACAGGAACCGCCTCGCACTCCAGAGCGACCTGCTGAGCGCCTACGTCATGGGCGTGCGCAACGTGCTGTGCCTGACCGGCGACCACAACGTTCTGGGCGACCATCCGGACAGCAAGCCGGTGTTCGACCTGGAGGCGGTGGGCCTGCTGCAGGCCGTTCAGGCCCTTTGCGAGGGGCACGACATGGCCGGCAACGCGCTGGACGGCGCGCCGGAGTTCTTCCCCGGCGCCGTGGTCACCCCGGCCGCCGACCCCGTCGAGCCGCAGATCATCCGCATGCGCAAGAAGATCCAGGCCGGCGCGCGCTTCTTCCAGACCCAGGCCGTCTACGACGTAGACCAGTTCGCCGAGTTCATGGACCAGGTGTCCGACTTCGGCGTGCCCGTCCTGTGCGGCATAGTGCTGCTGAAATCCGTCGGCATGGCGCGCTTCATGAACGCAAACGTCAGCGGCGTGGACGTTCCCGAGACGCTCATCAAGCGGCTCAAAGAAGACAAGCAGAAGACAAAGTCCGGCCAGACGGCCGTCGAAATCGCCGTCGAGACCATCCAGGGCGTAAGGGACATCTGCCAGGGCGTCCACATCATGCCATTGGGGTGGGACCACCTGGTGCCGGAGATCATCGAGCGCGCCGGTCTGGCGTAAACTCCCGGCCGAAGGGCTGAGCGGCGCTGTTCTATGCCCCTGCAGAGCACTGTTGAGCCCGCCTTTTTTGGTATTGCATTTTGGCCCCTCAGCGCCTATAATCCCGCCAGTTAGACGCGCCCGCGGCGCAATAAGCAACGGGACAGTGCTTTGATTGACGGGAGCGGTCCAGGGTTGCATCGCAGCCCCTGGCAGCGGGGCGGAGGGGTCACCTTCGGGTGCATTCCCCTCCCAGGCAGCACGATTCAGGGTTAGTCCTCACGTTATGGGTTCCCTCCCCCTTGCGGAACGGATTCCCCCTGCGGCTGCATCCCGGCCGGGCTCGGTCAACGCTTTGCACCTGCTCACCAATCGGCACGCCTCAGCCAGCGGAGCGTATCCCTGAGAC
>JAWOCH010000092.1:0-16105 GCA_046483865.1 Candidatus Brocadiia bacterium
ACCGAGCGCAACGCCTCCTTTCCGCCCTGTTTCCATGCCTTTCTCCACTGGCTTGCGGCCCCGGTGGTCACCCCGAAACGACGGGCGACCTCGGCGGGTCCAATGCCTTTCTCGAAGAGCTCGGCGGGCAGCATCCGTCGCGCCTCCTTCTGCCTTTTCGTCATCCTGGTAGCCATGCCAGGAGCATAACCGACTATAGCTGGTGCGTACAAGGGTCAATAAGCAGTTTGGGGCAAATGCGTTCCGGGCGCCCGCCGCCGGCCGGCGGCGACGCTTATCCTCATTGGGCAGGTCCGGCGTTCCCGCCGGACCAGGGCGCGGCGAGGACGCCGCGCCTACCGTGGATCTTGGCGGGTGCTCCGGGGCCTGACCGTGCTCGCTGTCAGAAACCGGAGAACACTCGTCACGGCCCTGGCCTGCTTATTCCCGCAGGGCCTTCGGGGTGGCCATGTTGGTGAAGCCTCGGCGGCGGAACTCCTCGTAGCAGTCGGCGATCCACTGCCGCCCGTCTTCGCGCCCCTCCTCGTCGTCCGCGTTGTCGAACAGCCTGTAGGCGGCGTAGAGGCTGTGCTGAAGCTCGTAGAGGTTCAGGTTCTCCAGGTCACGCGGGTTCTTCTCGGTGAAGAAGAAGCCGTATTCCGTGCTGCCCTCCCAGGTCACCTCCCGCTCCTCTGACTCCGGCATGGGCAGGCCCGCGGCCCGCTCCTTCAGCTCGGCCAGCGCCGCTCTGGTCTTCTCTATCTGGTCCTCGACCCACTCGCGGTTGAAGCGGCAGGTGATCTTCGGGGGCGGCGGCCAGCGTCCGTCGGAGTTGAACGAGTTGGTGAAGTGAAACCAGAACTTCTCCGCCAGCGGGCGCAACTCCTCCCGCGACTCCGCCAGCGGCTGCACGTTTTGCTTGTAGTCCAGGCGGATGCTGTCCAGGATGGGACGCCAGCGGCGTGCCTCCGGAGTTCCGGCCCATGCGTCTGCGGTGGTGCGGTGCCAGGCTGAGCCGTCCTCGACGAAGAACGGCTCCTCGACCGGCTCCAGCTCGCACGCCTCCCTGAACGTGATCAACTCACCCATCCCGTTCAGGCCCTCGACGAGCCGCTCCAGCTTCTGCCGCCCCTGCGGATCAGCGTTGAACGAGCGGGAGTAGTCCTCGTGGTACTTCACGAAGTAATAGGCCGTCGTGCCGGTGTATTCGGCGTCCTCGGCGATGACGATGGTCGCCCCGCTCTCGTCGGTGCCCCGCCAGCGGCGCACGCCGTCCAGATACTCCTCCAGAGGTATCTGATCGCGGAAGTAGCCGATGTAGTTGCCGATCACCCGGTTGGTGCGGCAGAACCCGTGCAGACCCGGCACGACGTCCCGGAACGGGTGGTGCAGGGGCGCGAAGTCGGGGTCCACCTCGTAGCGCGGCAGGTTCCCGCCCCACTGCATGTCGCGGCAGCGGTTCTTCTCCGTCCAGGCGTACTCCTTGTCGCTGGAGCACATGTAGGACTCGAAGTCCAGCGTCAGATACTTGAACCCCACGTCGCGGAAGGCGCGGGGCACGTACTGCCGCCAGGTGCACTCCGGGTTCCACGCGCTCTCGGGGCGGAAGCCCAGGTGCCGCTCGTAGGCGCGCATGGCGAACTCGCAGGCCCACCGCCCGTCCTCCTCCGGGATGTTGGCCATGATGGGATGGGCGTAGGGTGAGCCCATGAACTCGCACTGGCCGCGCTCGACCGCCTCCCGCAGCTTCTCCACCACGTCCGGGCACTCCTCGGCCATCGTGTCGATGGTGAAGCCCGACGCCTCGAAGACGTACTTCGCCTCGGGTGCCACCTCGCGGAAGGTGTCAATGATGGTCTCGTAGCAGGAGCGGATGACCGTCTCGTACTTCTCCGGCACCAGGTAAGCGTAGTTCAGATTCGCGTGGAAGATCGTCACGTACTTCATCCTGTTCCTCCGGGCAGTGTGCGTCCTGGCGGTTCGGCAGGTGTCCTACGCAGCCGACAGTTTATACCAGGAATCCGTCCCGCCTGCACGGGGAAGGCTTGCGTCTCAGGGTGACGCGATTTCTCCAGTGAAGCGTTCCGAGTTCCCAGCTTCACGCCTCAGCAGCGGTTTGGGACTGTGTAGCCCGGCCGCCCTCGGCCGTGATCGTTTCTTCCCCCCCAGCCGAGGGCAGCCTTTCGGCGGGGAAGATGGGCGGAACTCGGCTCTCTCCAGGGCGGCGGCCCGGATGCCCCCGCGCTCGTGCCGGTCTTTCGCTTCCTCGGCGGCTTGTTTCGTCAGGAGCCTCAGGGGCTCGGCGGGGGCTTGCCGCAGAATCGGGAGCTACCGCAGTGGTTCCACGTCGGATCCGACGTGGTCCCATCCCGTTGATGTCTCCGAAGCGCCGCAGGCAGGAGTCATGCCACCATATACGTGTAGGCCACCATATCAAGTGAACGCACACGCGGCCGTGACGGCTCGTCGTTCGCTGTCGGGCGGACACTTTGCACGAAATGGCGGCTGCTGCCCCTCCACTCCGCTGGGCACATATGCCGACCACTGGGTGCCCAGTGGCGAGACGGGTAGAAGGCCCTTCCGAAGCCGAAGGAAAGAAGCCGTTCGGCGTTGGTTACAGCCCGGGGGCTGGCCAAGCACGCTCCACATTTCTGGCAAACTTGCGGCTGGAAGGGCTCCACGAAGCAGTTAGACTATATGTGGGAGCAGTTGCGAGGACGCATATGGACACTCATCCCCGGCGGCGGCATCACGCCGGTTTGCCAGCGTGGGATACTCCGCGTCGCCGCCATCAGAACCACTGCGAGAGGGAGCTTTTCGGATAACAGATGCTCTGGTAAGGGAGGACCCGATGAGGGAGGAGCTAACAGAGGGACAGAAGCGCGTGGTGGATGTGCTGCTTTCCTTGCAGAGCCATGCCTTCAGCAGCATAGAGAACCGCCAGGCGATGGAGTGGCGTTTATCCATCTCGCTCTGGACGGCTGCCGCAATCCTTCTGGGATTCCTGATCAAAGGTGACGTACAGGAGATTTCAGTTTGGGTCAAATTGTCCGTCACGGCCTTGGCCGTGGCAGTGGTGGCCCTCCACATGCTCTGGGCAAAGGGAGCAGGTAGAAGAACGGGATCAGACGTGCGGGTCTGCTATTTCTGGGAACGTCAGACTCGCAAGCAACTGGACGCTGAGTATCCGCCGGAGATGGAAGCTGAGATGGGGAAGCTCCGTTCCACTGCAGGACAGCTCAAGGCATACTCCCTGTTCTTCCAGATCAGCACGACGGCGTTACTGGCCTTTACGATTATCGCGGTCGTTTGGTCTGTCTGCTGATTCTGCCTGACGCAGGGTTAGATCGTGTCGTTGTGGTCAGTGTTGACTACTTGCGCCTGGCGGGAGGTGGCGTCGGGCGTTGGGCGATCCAGCCGGTGGCACGCACAGCTGCCGTGTCCGTGGTTCGAGGCCTCTCCTCAAGAGCATCCCGGGAAGAGCCCCGGCCGAGACATCCTCGAGGCAAGATAGTGCTGTTCGGCCGGTCCTTCGAACCCTTCGACGGCCTCAGGACAAGCGGGTTCAGCGCGGTCAGCTCGGGGCATGGCGAGCCGAACCGCAACCTCGTCAGAGCCACCGCCGGCTGAGCAGCGCTTTCAGGTCTCGCAGGAGGCCGGTGCGGAACCACGTGCGGACGGCTTCACGGTCGTCGGTCCAGTCCCCGTGACCGTCCAGCGCCCGGCGCAGACGCCAGCCGAGCTTCCCGAACTTCCAGGCCAGCCAGAGCACGCGGGTTGCGTCGAGGAACTCATCGAGCGGAGGCGGCTCTCCCCCCGCCTCGGCGTAGCATCGGATGTAGTGCCGCGCCAACTGATCCCGGGGCGCAAACCGCGGCTGGACGTCGTCCGGCGCGCCGATCCACAGCGCGGCGTCGTACCAGGCCGGGCCCGGGCTGAGGGACTCCAGGTCGAAGATCAGCAGCTCCCCCGTGCCCGGCCGGCGTCCCGTGTTCTCCGGATGCAGGTCCGCGTGGATGAGCCCCGTGGGCGCGCTCGGCACCTCGCGCGCCGTGGCTTCGGCCAGGGATTGAAGTCGCGGCAGGCCGTCCTCCCGCTCGGTGCAGAAGGCGCGAAACTCCTCTCCCAACTCGCCGCTGCGGGCGTGCTGCCATAGCCCGGCCAGGGCGCGGCTGCCCTGCGCCGCCATCCCCGCGACGTCGCGCTCGGGCAGAGAGATTCCGTCGGAGGCCGAGGGCCGCAGGGCGTTCAACCGCGCGGCGGCGGACAGGAAGTCCAGGAACGCCGCTTCGTCCTGCGCGAAGTCCTCGTGCGACATCGTGAGCGCTTCCAGGTACTCCATGAAGAGGATCTCGCGCCCGTCCTGGTCATGTAAGACGTGATACAGGCGTGGGATAGGTGCTCCGAGGCCCGACAGCAGCTCGTAGCAGTGCGCTTCCGCCGGCCCGGAACGGTGGAAGTACTTCCCGAAGACGATCGCCTCGCCCGTCCTGCCCGAGCGGGTGGTGTAGCGGAAGGTGGGGATGCACTTCTGCGCCTGGTAGCCGGCATAGCCGCTGACCTCGTGCTCGACGGCCACGTCGAAGCGCGCAATCGGTTGGCCCGCGGCCGCCTCGAGCACGGGGCCCAACTCGCGGTGCGTCAGGCCGAACACGGGCGTGGGTGTCTGGGGCATACGGATTCCCGGTTGACAGCCGCCGGCTGAGGCAGCACCCGGGGTCTTCGTCAGCGAGAGCCGCCGCCGAGCCCGGGCTTCTACTCCCTGATGCGCGGCGGTTCGACGTTGGTGATGCCGCGGCGGGCGTATTCATCGAAGATGGCCCGGATGCGGCGGGCGCCTTCCTCGCGCGTCTCCGGCTGGTCGTTCAGCTCGTGGGCGCGATAGAGTTCGTCCTGGAGTTCCTGCCAGTTCAGCGTGGCGGGGTCGGGCATGGGGGCCCCGTCCTCGGCCTTCGGCTCGGCGCCGCCGGCGCTCTGCATGGTCTCCTCCCCGGCGAACGCGATCTGCGGGCCGACGGCCCGTTTCAGCCGCTCCAGCGCCTCCCTGGCCCGGCGTATCTCACGCTCCACCCAGTGGCGATGGTAGGGACAGGTCTTGCGCGGCGGCGGGGGCCAGCGGCCGTCCGAGTTGGCCGCGTTGGTCAGCCGGAACCAGAACTCCTCCACCAGCTCCGTGTAGCGCTCGTCCGACTCGGCGATGGCCTGGACGTTCTCCTTGTAGTCGCGGCGGATCTCGTCGAGCTGGGGGTCGAAACGCTTCGCCTCGGGCGTGTTGCCCCAGACCTCCGCGTAGGTCCGGTGCCAGGCCATGCCGTCCTCGACGAAGAACGGCTCCCCGACCGGCTCCTTCTCGCACGCCTCCTTGAAGGTGATCATCGGCCCGATCTCCAGCACGCCCTTGACCATCGCCTCCAGCAGCTCGGCGGCGTTGGGCATGACGCGGAAGCGCTTCGAGTAATCCGAGTAGTGCTTGATGTCGTAGTAGCCGCGCGTGCCGCAGTATTCAGCGTCGTCGGCCACGATGATCAGGGAGCCCTCGTCCTTCGTGCCGGACCAGCGCCGGACGTTCTCCAGGTAGGCGTCCAGGGGTGTGTTCTCCAGGAAGTATCCCAGCGTGCTGCCGGCCAGGCGGTCGGAGCGGCACATGCCGCCCAGCCCGTCCACCACGTCGCGGAAGGGCTTGTGCAGAGCGGGGTCGTCGGGGTCCAGGTCATACCACGGCAGGTGCCCGCCCCAGTAGATGTTGCGCCCCCGGTTGCGCTCCGCGTAGCCGTACTCCTTGTCGGTGGAGACTTTGTAGCTCTCGAAGTCGAGCGTCAGGTACTTGTAGCCCACGTCGCGGTAGGTGCGGGGGACGTACTGTCGCCAGGTGCACTCCGGGTTCCATCCGCTCTCGGGCCTCATGCCCAGGTACTCGTCGTAGATGCGCATCGAGAACTCGTTGGCCCACCGGCCGTCTTCTTCCGGGATGTTCGCCAGGATGGGGTGGGCGTAGGGTGAGCCCATGAACTCGCACTGCCCGCGTGCGATGGCGTCTTTGAGCTTCTCCAGCACGTCGGGCGCCACCCGACCCATGTGCTCGATGGTGAACCCGGAGGCTTCGAAGACGTACTTCGCCTCCGGGCAGCGCTCGCGGAACACGTCGAAGATCACTTCGTAGGACGCCCGGATGGTGCGCTCGAAGAAGTAGGGCTCCAGGTAGGCGTAGTTCAGGTTCGCGTGGAAGATGGCGACATACTCCATCGGGCACTCCTTGCCAGGGGCATGTGTCGGAACGCGTCGGCGCGGGCATTATAGGCCGGCGTGGGGCGTGGCGCCACTTGATGACGGCATTCTGCGGCTTGACAGGCGGACACGGTGGGGTTAGAGTGGGCGATAGTCGGGGCGTGGCCCAGTCTGGCTTAGGGCGCTACACTGGGGGTGTAGAGGTCCCCGGTTCGAATCCGGGCGCCCCGACCAACTCATTTCGGCGAAATGAGTTGGTAGAGCAGGCGAGCAGTTGAGTAGGGGAACAGGTGAGAACGGCGAAACGGCCCGCGCTCGCCCCATCCTGTTGCAGAGTCCAGAAAATGCCGCTCGCCTGCGGTCTCCGTCCTACCCTTCGACGTGCTCAGGGCCTTGAGCGAAGTCGAAACGGCTCTCCACTCTCTGCCGTTCGAGCATCCTCCGGAGCCACGGGTCCGCACCTGCGCAACGGGGACTTCCTCTTCGGCTCCTGCCAGACGAGAAGCCCGACGCACGGAGACAGTGTGTCTCCGCGTCACCGGACTTGATCATTCAGCATTCGCTGACGGGTCTCAGCGGAGGCGAGTCGGCGATACCTGCTACGTCGCAGCCAGTCCACACACAGGCCCCAGACGACCTGCTCTGATGCTAACCGCGGCCCCTTGCTGTCCAGACCAGTCCTGTGACATAAGCCGCGAGCACCAGCAGCGGGACAAAACCCCATTTCACGAGCCCTACGTCCACCCGGGTGGGCGATCCGCGACGACGCAAAGCGATCATCCCCGTGCCGGCCCAGAACGCGCATACGGCATATACCCAGACCCACAGCAGCCCCTGCGCCGTGGTCAGGCTCACGAGAACGAATGAGGCAAGCTGCTGCACGACAGCCAGGGGGACTGCCTCTCGCAGGTTAGGTGATGACATGTCGCCATCCTCCATAGTGCGCCGTCAAGCTCGCGTCGGCCCGGCCATCCGTCCTCGCGTCATGCGGCCGAAGAGCGCGAGATCCCGCGTCCGTCACCTTGCCATGCTCGAAGCGTATTGTAACGGTTCCGCAGCAGTCGCGCATTATCAGCGATGCCAGGAACCTGGACGGGCCTTTGCGGGACGCAGGGCGTGAGTGCCGTGGCTCGGCTTCTCACCCCTCAGACGAGACGCCTGTTCTCCCGCTGCGGTCCGCTCGGCCTTCTGCCGGGCGCTTGCTCGCGCGTGGCCGGGCGTTCGGTGATCTGCCGGCGGGACTCCGTCTTTCGGAGCACGCAGACAGGCCTTATTCCCACCAACCGACGTGCTCAGGACGGTACGCGCAGCCGATACGGCTTTCCTGTTCTGCCGCGCGCTTCTGCCGGGACAGCGGGGGCCGCCACATCAAGACATCAGCCCTCCCGCAGACGCTCGTTCAGCTCCCACAAGGCGGTGCGGTTGCTGTCCCACTCGAGCACACTGCGGGCCTGCTCGTACGGCAGCCACCGGATGGCGGCGTGTTCGTCCGACAGCGTAACGGCCGAGGCGCCAACATCGACTGCGAAGCTGTACTCCGGAACGACGTAAACGTCCGGGCCCCACGAAGCCGCGTCGGCGAAGCAGTCCTTCGGGACCGTGGCTGTGGAATCCAGCGCCATGACCTCCCCGGCAATGCCGAGTTCCTCCTCCGCCTCCCGCGCTGCGGCCTCACGGGGCGTCTCGTCGTCCTCGCCGCCGCCGGCTACGAACTGCCACCATCCCGCATCGGCCCGCCGGAGCACGGCGAACTCCAGCCCGGACGCCGTGCGCCGGAAGGGAACGACCAGGACCTGGAATGGAGATCTCATTGTCGTGTGCTCCGCGCGGTTAGCCATAGTTTAGTGTATCTCTGCGCAAATGCGATGGCGTAAGGCGCCGGAGCTGGCTATGGCTTCCCGGGTGCCGGACGCCCCGCGCCGCTGCCGATCCGCCGGCGTCGAGGCGGGCTCGATGACAGCCCACCCGCCGGGCGCTGGTTACCGACGTGATCGGTCAGTCCTTGACCTGACCGGCCTGTTCGCGTAGTATCCTCGGCCTGCTAAGCGATCCGTGATAACCGTTTTGCGGTTTCTGACGGCTCTCACGGTAAGGCGGTGCGACGGGTGCCCTGATTCACGGTAGGCGCGGCGTCCTCGCCGCGCCCTGGTCCGGCGGGGACGCCGGACCTACCCAATGAGGGTAAGCGTCGCCGCCGGGCGGCGTTCGGCACCCGGAACGCACTTGCCTCAAACTGCTTAGGGGTCCGGCCGGCCCCTACCTTTCCTGCCGAGGGATTGACCCATGAGACGCTGTGGCATCCGCCGGCTTCTTGTCGTCATGTTTGTCGTCTTCGCCTTCACGCCTGCCGTCCTGTCGGCAGGCGAACCCGGTGCGTTCGCCGGGCTGCCGGAAGCGGGTGAGGCCCACCCGTGGACGCACCTGCAGGCGCGCAACAACCCCGACGCGTTCCAGTTCGCGGTCATCACCGACCGCTTCGGCGGCGGCCGTCCGGGCATCTACGAGCAGGCCGTCGAGAGGCTCAACCTGCTCCAGCCGGAGTTCGTCGTCTCGGTTGGCGACCTGATAGACGGCTACACCGAAGACCCTGCCGTCGTCAACACCCAGTGGGACGAGCTGGTGGACATCGTGGAGCGGCTCGAGATGCCGTTCTTCTACGTGGGCGGCAACCATGACATCACGAACCCGCTGATGGCGGACATCTGGCGCGAGCGCTTCGGGCCCAGCTACTACCACTTCGTCTACGGCGACGTGCTGTTCCTTTGCCTGAACACCGAGGACGGCGAGCCGACCGCCATCAGTGACCGGCAGGTTGATTACATGCGGGAGGCGCTGGCAGCGCATCCAGATGCGCGCTGGACGTTCGTCTTCATGCACAAGCCGCTTTGGCTGCACGACTCCCCGCCCGTGGCCAACTGGCAGCGCATCGAACAGGCGCTGGCCGGCCGGCCGCACACCGTCTTCGCCGGCCACTGGCACGCCTACAGGCTCCACGAACGCGAGCAGGGCGATTACTACGTGCTGGCCACCACCGGCGGAGGCAGCGAGCTGCGCGGGGCGCTCTACGGCGAGTTCGACCACGTCGTCTGGATCACCATGGCTGACGGCGGCCCCCGCGTGGCCAACCTGATGCTGGACGGCATCGCGCCGAAGGACGTGCGCACCCACCGGCAGGCCGAGGCGCTGGCGGCCCTCATCGCGACGGGCCCCCTGGCGGCGGAGCCGATCTTCGCCGACTCCGACCGGTTCTCCTCCGCCGAGGTGCCGCTCATTCTGAGCAATCCGACCGAATTCCCAATGGAGATGTCCGTTGAGTTCCCGGCGGCCGGCGTGCTTCAGGCATCGCCAGCGATCCTCAGAGCGCAGCTCGAGCCCGGTGCCAGCCGCGAGCAGACGCTCCGCCTGCAGACAACCGTGCCGGTGGATGCGGCGGACGTTCCGGTGTTGACCGGCCGGTGGGAGGCCGCCGTGCAGTGGCCCGACGACGAGCCGCTCAGCCTCGAGGGCGAGGCGGTCATCGGCGTGGCGACGCGGGAGGACTGCGAACGCGCCGACGGCCCGATGGCCGTGGACGGCGACCTGGCCGACTGGGGCGCGCTGCCGATCTCTTGCACGCGCCCCCGGCAGATGCTCAAACAGGTCGAGACGTGGGACGGCCCGCAGGACTGCTCGTTCCGCTTTGGGACCTGCTACGACGAGCAGAACCTGTACGTGGCCGTGGAGGTGGTTGACGATGCGCTTGTCTCGGCGCCCACGCGCAACCCCTGGGAGCAGGATGGGGTCGAGGTGCGCGTGGACGCCAGGCCCGAGCCGCTCCGCTCGGCCGGACGCGGCGCAGCCGAGTTCGACCAGATCCTGCTGCTGGCCATGAGTCCCGGCGCCATGCCCGACCAGATGGTGTGTTTTGGCCGTGACCTGCTGCCCGAGGGGCTGCAGGCGGTCTGCGTGCCGACCGAGGCCGGTCATGTCACGGAGGTAGCGATCCCGGCGGCCTACCTGGCCGACAAAGCCGGCGGCGAGTGGCAGGCATTCCGGCTGAACGTCGCCGTGGACGACTGCGATGACGACTCCGGCGCGGTGGCGCAGCTCTGGTGGCAGCCCGACTGGCGGACGCAGGCCAACTACGCCGGCTCCGGCACGTTCGAACGCCGCTGAGACAGTCGGACGGACACAGCACAGCGACGCCGCATCAGCTCACGGGCTGGTCCGCGGCGCGACATGGCGACGCTGCCGGCTCGTGTGCCGCTCCCCGCCTCAGCCGACCAGCCGCGTGCCTTGCGAGTGGGGGATGAGCGTGCTAAAATCCCCGGCCCGTGGCCAGATGCCTATCGTCCCCTTGACGCAACCTGGGAGGAGGCGGTGAGTTCCGCTCAGACAGAAGCCCCCCTGGACCTGACCCCCGCCCGTCGCATCGTTGAGTCCATGTCGCCGATATCATCGAGCGACATGATCCCTCTGCTTCAGAAGCTCCAGGATCAGTACGGTTACCTGCCTGGTGACCTGGTGATGGCCGTGGCGGAGATGACGGGTCTGCCGGCGAGCCGGCTCTTTGGCGTGGCCACTTTCTACGCGCAGTTCTACCTGGAGCCGCACGGGAAGCACACCGTCCGCGTCTGTCGTGGCACCGCCTGCCACGTGCGGGGAGGCAAGAAGGTGCTTGACGCGGTCAAACGCACCCTGGCGATTGACGAAGGCGAGACCACACGGGACATGTTGTTCTCCCTGGAGACGGTGGCCTGTCTGGGCGCCTGTGCACTGTCGCCTGTCATGGTTGTGGACGGCGCTTATTACGGGAAGATGACGGCGCGGCGTGCAGAGCAGGTGCTGCGCGCGAAGATGCAGGAGGAGGTCTGATGCAGCGGCTGGCAACGGTCCCGGAGTTTCGGCAGTGGCAGGAAAGCCTTCGAGAGGCCCTGGACCCCGACAGGGCGGTCGTGACCATCTGTGGGGGAACGGGGTGCAGCGCCTTCGGCTCCGGCGATGTGCAGCAGGCCTTTGAGGCCGAGATCCAGCGGCGTGGGCTGCAGGACGAAGTATCGGTGAAGCGCACGGGCTGCCACGGGTTCTGCGAGAAGGGCCCCGTGGTCGTCCTCCTGCCGAGCAAGGTCTTCTACCCGAACGTGCAGGTGGAAGACGTGCCGGAGATCGTCGAGAAGACGGTCGTTGGCGGCGAGCCCATCGAGCGCCTGCTCTACGTGGATGTCGCAACCGGGCGCAGGATCGCCTACGACCACGAGGTGCCGTTCTACGCCGGGCAGCAGCGCCTCGTCTTCCGCCTGAACGGCATCATTGACCCCGTGAGCATCGAGGATTACGTCGCCAACGAGGGCTACTCGGCAATCGCCGAGGCCCTCGGCAGCATGTCGACCGAGCAGGTGATCGAGGAGGTGCGGGGATCGGGGCTGCGCGGGCGGGGAGGAGCGGGGTTCCCCACGGGGCTGAAGTGGAGCCTCTGCCGCAAGGAAGCCGCCGAGCCGAAGTACCTCATCTGCAACAGCGACGAAGGCGATCCGGGCGCGTTCATGGACCGCAGCCTCCTGGAGGGCACCCCGCACGCCATCATCGAGGGCATGTTGATCGCCGCTTACGCCATCGGGGCCACACAGGGCATCGTCTACGTGCGGGCGGAATACCCTCTGGCCGTGAAGAACATCCGCATCGCTCTGGAGCAGGCGCGTGAGTGCGGGCTGCTGGGCGACGACATCCTGGGAAGCGGCTTCAAGTTCGACATCGAGGTGCGCGAGGGCGCCGGCGCGTTCGTCTGTGGAGAGGAGAGCGCGCTGATCGCCTCACTCGAAGGCGAGCGAGGCACACCCCGACCCCGTCCGCCCTATCCCGTCCAGCGCGGCTACCTCGGCAAGCCCACCACCATCAACAACGTCGAGACGCTCGCCAACGTGCCGCTCATCGTCCTGAAGGGCGCCGACTGGTATCAGGAGACCGGCACGGAGGGCAGCCCCGGAACGAAGATCTTTGCCCTCGCCGGCAAGGTCAACAACACCGGCCTGGTCGAGGTGCCGATGGGCACCAGGCTGCGGGAGATCGTGTTCGACATCGGCGGCGGCATCTGGGGAGACCGCAAGTTCAAAGCCGTCCAGCTCGGCGGCCCGTCGGGCGGATGCCTGCCTGCGCAGTATCTGGACATGCCGGTTGACTACGAGTCGGTCAAGGAACTCGGAGCCATCATGGGCTCCGGCGGGATGATCGTCATGGACGAGAACACGTGCATGGTGGACATCGCGCGCTACTTCCTGGAGTTCACCCAGAGCGAATCCTGCGGCAAGTGCGTGCCCTGCCGCGTCGGCACGCGCCACATGCTCGACATCCTTGAGCGCATCTGCGCCGGCCAGGGCCGGATGGAAGACCTGGACGAGCTGGAACGGCTGGCCCGTCACGTCAAGTCCGCCTCGCTTTGCGGCCTGGGCCAGACGGCGCCGAACCCCGTCCTGACCACGCTGCAGTACTTCCGCGAAGAGTACGAGGAGCACATCAAGCTCGGGCGGTGTCGGGCCTGTGTGTGCGAGGAGCTTGTGTCCGCGCCCTGTGCCCACGCCTGCCCGGCCGGGGTCAACGTCCCGCAGTATGTCGCGTTGATTGCGGAGGGTCACCTCGAGGCGGCGGTGGACGTGATCCGCCGGCGCAATCCCTTCGTTTCCGTCTGCGGGCGGGTCTGCGACAGCCCCTGCGAGGCCCGCTGCCGCCGTATTGATCTGGATGAGCCGCTGGCCATCCGGGCGCTGAAACGCTACGCCACGGACCGGGCCGAGGACCTTGCGCCCACGCTGATGCCTCCGGCCACCGGCGAGGCCCAGGTTGCCGTCGTCGGGGCCGGACCGTCCGGGCTGACCTGCGCCTATTTCCTGGCGCTGATGGGCCGCCCTTCGGTGGTTTTTGAGAAGCAGCCGGTCCCCGGGGGCATGCTCGCGCTGGGCATCCCGGAGTATCGGCTGCCGAAGGGGATCCTGCAGGAGGACATTGACTTCATCCTGCGGCACGGAGTGGAGCTGCGGACCGAGACTCCCGTCGAGCGGGCAGCCGACCTGCTCGACCAGGGCTTCCAGGCCGTCTATCTGGCCACGGGCGCACAGGAGGACCGCAAGCTCGGCATCGAGGGGGAGGACCTGGAAGGCGTGCTCTATTCACTGCCCTTCCTGCGGGCCAGAGGGCTGGGACTGGAGCCGGACTGCGGCGGGCGAGTGGCCGTGATCGGCGGCGGTAATGCGGCGGTGGACGCCGCGCGCTCCGCCCTGCGTCTGGGCGCCGACCAGGTTGCCATCCTCTACCGTCGGACCCGCCGGCAGATGCCCGCCTACGAAGAGGAGATCGAGGAGGCGCTGCGCGAGGGCGTCGAGCTGCAGGAACTGGTATCGCCCCGCCGTATCGTCGGCCAGGATGGCCGAGTGACCGGCATAGAGATGATCCGGATGGAACTGGGAGACGCGGACGAAAGCGGCCGGCGTCGCCCGGAGCCCGTTGCGGGCAGCGAGTTCGTCGTCGAGTGCGACATGGTGATCCCCGCCATCGGCCAGGTCGCCTCGGTCGGGCCGGCACGCGAGCTGGAGTTGTCCGAGCGCAAGACGGTCGTCTGCGATCTGCCTTCGCTGGAGACCTCCCGTGAGGGCATCTTCGCCGGGGGCGACGTGGTGAAGGGCGGCGGGACGGTCATCGAGGCAATCGGCGACGGTCAACGGGCGGCCATCGCCATTGACCGCTACCTGGGCGGCGCGGGGCAGTTGCCTCCGGACGTCGCCGCCAGTCTCTACCGGGCCCCGGAGGAGGAGTTGCAGCAGGAGACGGCGCGGCTGGCCGAGCCGCTGCGCGAGGTGGGCGAGCGGACGGCCGACTTCCGGGAAGTGGTCTGCGGGATCACGCCCGACGGCGCCTGCGCCGAAGCGCGCCGATGCCTCCGCTGCGATCTGGAAGACCTGCTTTCCTGACAGTGTAAGGACCGCCAGGAGCACGTATGGATACGTTCAAGATGACCATGGACGGCCGGGAGGTCACAGCCCGGGAGGGCCAGACCATACTGCAGGTGGCACTCGCCCACGGCATAGACATACCCCACCTGTGCTACGATCCGCGCCTATCGCCCACGGGTGCCTGCCGCCTGTGCGTGGTGGAGATCGAAGGGGAGGGCGATCTGCAGACCTCCTGCACGCGCCTGGCCGAGCCGGGCATGGTCGTGCACAGCGAGAGCGAGCCGGTCGTCAGTTCGCGCAAGTCCACGCTCGAGCTTCTGCTCAGCGAGCACGACGTGTCCTGCACCACGTGCGATGCGGACGGCGACTGCCTTCTGCAGGATTACGCCTACCGTTACGAGGTGGATGAGGAACGCTTCGCCAAGCTGCCGACGGCGCAGCGTGAGGAGGGCTACACGGTCGGCCATGAGGGTATCGTCTACGACCCGTCGAAGTGCGTGCGCTGCCAGCGTTGCGTGAAGATCTGCGCGGAGGTCGAGATGGCCGAGGCGCTGACCTTCAAGGGCCGCTCGCTGGACGTGGAGGTCAGCACGCCGTTCGACCTGCCGCTGAACGACTCGACCTGCGAGATATGCGGCCTCTGCGTCAGCACCTGCCCCACCGGCGCGCTGTGGGAGCGCGCGGCGAAGGGCCAGGGCCGCGCGAAGGATCTGCAGAAGGTCCGCACCACGTGTACCTACTGCGGCGTCGGCTGCCAGCTCGACCTGAACGTCAACCCCGAGACCAACCGCATCGTGCGCATCACCACCGACACCGACTCGATCATCAACGGCGGCAACACCTGTGTGAAGGGCCGTTTCGGGTTCAAGTTCGTGCATTCGCCCGAACGCCTGACGACGCCGCTCATCCGGGAGGACGGGGAGCTGCGCGAGGCGTCCTGGGAGGAGGCCCTCGAGTACGCCGGCACGCGCCTGGCCGAGATCCGGGACACCTATGGGCCGGACGGGCTGGCCTTCCTCAGTTCGTGCCGATGCACGAACGAGGAGAACTTCCTGATGCAGAAAATCGCCCGCACGGCCGGCAGGACGAACAACGTGGACCAGTGCGCCACCACCTGTCACGCGCCGACAGTGGCCGGGCTGGCCTCGGCGTTCGGCTCGGGGGCGATGACCAACTCCATCGGCGAAGTCAAGGACATAGACACCATCTTCATCATCGGCTCCAACCCCACCGACGCCCATCCCATCATCGGGCTGGAGATGAAGAAGGCCCTGCGCAAAGGCGCAAAGCTGGTGGTCTGCGACCCGCGCAAGACCTGGATGGCACGCCGCGCCGACGTGCACATCCAGCACATCCCGGGCACGGACAACTACCTGATCAACGCCATGATGAACTACATCATCGAGCAGGGCTGGCACGATCAGGAGTTCCTGGAGACACGCTGCGAGAACTTCGAGCCGTTCCGCGAGAACCTGAGGGACTACTCGGTCGAGGACGCTGCCGAGACCTGCGGGGTGGAGGCGGAGGACATCCGCCGGGCCGCCGAACTCTACGCGAAGGGAGAGCCGTCGGCCATCTTCTACACCCTGGGCATCACCGAACATACCTGCGGCACGGAGAACGTGCAGAACCTGGCCAACCTGTCCATGATCTGCGGGCAGATAGGGAAGGCATCCTCGGGCGTCAACCCGCTGCGGGGGCAGAACAACGTGCAGGGCGGGTGCGACATGGGCGCAATCCACACCGTCTTCCCCGGCTACCAGAAGGTTGCCGACGAAGCCGTGCGCGCCAAGTTCGGCGAAGCCTGGGGCGTGGAGATACCCACGAACGTCGGCGGCCGGGTGACGGACTTCATCGAGTGGGCCGGCGAAGGCAAGCTGAAGGCATTCTACGTGATGGGCGAAGACCCCGTGCTCAGCGAGCCGAACCAGGCGAAGGTAATCCAGTCTCTCCAGAAGCTGGAGTTCCTGGTGGTGCAGGAG